>JAAYJI010000042.1 GCA_012523015.1 Candidatus Hydrogenedentota bacterium | reverse complement strand
GGCCCACTGTCAACGCCAAGAAGCCGCACCATACGGGCACGGCCTTTTCCTACCACGGCATGAACCATTAATCCCGCGTGGTAGCTTTCTAATCCAATATAAGCGGCTATTTCCGGGCGTTTAACCAACAGATCTTCAAGCGTTGACTGTGCCAGCATTCGATCGCCGCTATCGGCAAAAGTCGGTTCAAGGAAATAGTCTTCGCCGGCACGTGCTATGAAACTCTCGAGCCGTGTTTTGCCGGCTTTATCTTCGGGATCCTTACAAAAGGGCATAATTTTCAGACCCATAGGAACGCACTCCGGCAACAATTCTGCCAGCATCTCGCCTATTCTTTTTTCGTCACGGCCGAAAAAAATACGTCTGCCTGAGTCCGGCGCATCCACCAGCAGCGTACAAAGTTTGGTCTTTCCGGCAAGCTCCGATAAAAACGCGCTTTGTTCGCCAGCTTTGATGGGGCAGAGCGCCAGAGCATGGACATTTTGCGTCAAAAGCTGATTGACGAGCTCCTGTTGTTGGGCAACCGTGGCAGGCGCAAGGCTAAGGAAAAGCAGGTCAACGCCTGTTTTTGAGGCTGTTGTTTGCGCCGCCTGTTGCAAGGCTTTCCAATAGACGGAGTTGCCATCCGTGATAATACCGATAGTCGCTCCCGAAGCGACGGTCGCTGCCAAAATAAATATCAAAACAAAACTTTTTATCATACCGGAAAAATTCATTGGCGCTATTCCTTAAGGGTATTTGTCTGAGCCGCTAAATATTCTGTACAAGATTTATCATGCGTTGATGCGTACTTCCATTGTACATGGTGGAGAAGGTTAAAAGCATCTTTAATGAAGCCTGTTCCGCGCAGACTGTTCGAAGTGCTGCAGGAATGAATCAAAGAAGACTGATGTGTTCGACCTTTTTGGATTAAGACCTAAAAGCGGATGCTCTTAATCTTTGGTTTTTTCGGAGATGGACAGAGGAGGAACCTGCGATCGGAACCAAGTTGTTGCAAGAGAGGTTCATTAAAAAATAAGTCTAATGCTTGGGCAGTATGTCCGGCGAAGGAGTACACCGCCGGAAGCGGGTACACATTGACCCCGGTAATACGTTAGAATGAGGGGCAATCAATAGAAGGGATCTTTGCTGCATGAAGAAATGGTTATGTATGACAATCTTACTTTTGAACGGGGCAATGGTTTTCGGTCAGCCCCTTGATATTACGCCTTTCCTTGGCAAGAACTGGTATGGCCTCTATTTTAATGGCCAAAAAGTGGGATTCATGGAGAAACAAATCGGGCGCAATGAAAATGGCGTGACGGAAGTGATCGAAGACGCCCATTTCAAAGTGACCATGTCCGGTGCGAAACAAGCCATGCACATGTATTCAAAGCGCAGTTACGACAGTAAAGGCAAGCTGCAGCGCATTGACATGGAAATGAGCGATCCTTCTCAATCCTCCAGCTTTATTGCTCATGTCCAAGAAAATGGTCTGAAAATGACCAGTATACTGGGTGGATCAACGCGGGAAGATTTATTTCCCGAGCCCAACGAAACGGTACAAGATGCGCTGCGCCACGCCTTGTGGGCGCGCAGCGGTCCGGAAACGGGTGACGTGATTAATTTCTCGACCTTTGAACCTATGTACCAAAAAGAAGTATCGGGGATCAGCCGCATTGTTAATGTGGAAAATCGCGTGTTCAACGGCGTACCCACCAAAGTCTATGAAATCCACAGTGTCATTGATTTGATGGATATTGAATCCTCCACCTACGTCACGGAAGGCGGGGTTACGGTGGAAGATGTCATTTCTGAAGTCTTTACCACGCGCCTTGAGCCGGAGGATGCTGCGAAAGACGTAGATTATAGCGTCGACACGATGGTATCCAATGCGGTGCTCCTTGACAAGCCTATTGCCAATCCTCGTCAGCGCGGCTGGCTCCATCTCATGCTGAATGGCCCCTTACGCGAATCTCATGTTTTCAATGATCGTCGTCAGACCATGACCTTTGCAAATGATCAGATCCGATTCTATGCAGAAAAAACGGATCTTGCGCCTCTTCCTGTACCAACCTTGCCTGTTACCGAAGAGTCGGTGCAATTTTATTTGAAGCCCAGCACCTATGTGCAAAGCGACGATGAACGGCTCATCCAAAAAGGGCGTGAAATTATTGGGGAGGAGAAGGACGCATTAAAAGCGGCCCGTGCACTCTGCACATGGATAAGCAAGAATATGCGTAATGTCTATTCCGCCCGCTTGTCCAATGCCTTGGAAGTACTGGATAGCATGGAAGGTGATTGCACAGAGCATACCGTGCTCTTTGTCGGATTAGCACGTGCCGTGGGGATTCCCGCGAAAGAAGTGGCGGGGCTCATCTACGTTGAAGGCAATCCCTCCGGATTCTATTTTCACCAATGGGCCTGTGTATGGCTGGGCGATTGGATCGATGTAGATCCTGCCTTTAATCAATTGCCCGTGGATGTGACACATATCCGCCTTTCAGAAGGGGACTTGTTCAGGCAAGCGAAGATATTGCCTCTTATCGGTCGGCTCACCATCGATGTATTGGACGAATCGCCGAAGAGCAGCGCGGCAAAAGATACCCAGAGTGATGCCGGCGAAAAAGAGCATGAGCCGGCGATTAGCTCCCGGCCGGAGACCGACAGTCCCACGGCGGATTGATTTTCTGGAGCAGGTGTGCGCCTCGTAAAGGGGGCATGCAGGAGGCGTATTTTCTGCGGAAGGCGCTCAAAGCTTCCTTAGAAACGGCTCTTTCCAAACACCGACAAGCCGGCTATTGACTTGATAAGTGACTCCTATCGCTCAGTTGTGTAAAATAGAAGCAAAACTGCGATAGACAAGTTGGGATAAAGCCCCTCACTTACAAGGAGTCAACTCTATGGAAAAAGTGACATTGCACATGATCGGCCATGGACATATTGACCCCACGTGGCTGTGGAATTGGCAGGAAGGTTTCGAGGAGGTACGTGCCACGGCGCGAAGTGTTCTTAATTTGATGGAAGAACACGATTCTTTTTGTTTCGTTTGCGGAAGCGGATGTTTCTATCAATGGCTGAAGGACAGTGAGCCGGAACTCTTCGAAAAGATCAAGAAACGGGTTGAAGAGGGGCGCTGGGAAATCGCCGGCGGGTTCTGGGTCGAACCCGATTGCAACATTCCTTGCGGCGAATCTTTTGTTCGGCAAGGACTCTATTCACAACGTTTCTTTTTACGTGAATTTGGACGCATTTGCAAAGTCGGATTTAATCCCGATGCTTTTGGGCACGCCGGAACATTACCTCAAATCTTAACTAAATTGCGGATGACCCATTATGCCTATATGCGCCCGGAGCCCTACCGAGAAATGATGTACCCCGGCGGCACCCTCTTTTGGTGGCAGGCCGCCGACGGTTCACAACTGCTGACTTCGCAAATCCCTTTGGGCTATGACGCGCCTGCCCATGAAATCGTCGAAAAAATGAAGTTGCTGCCCGGACTGTCCAGCCTCATGCCCGGTCAACAACATGTCTTGTGTTTTTATGGCGTCGGCAATCATGGCGGCGGTCCGACCCGTGAAAACTTGGAACATATAGATACTTATGAACAAAATAATCCCCAAGCTAAAGGCAAGGTTCAATACTCTACCTTAAGCAAGTTTTTCGCCGCTATCGAAGAGTCAACGAATAAAGACGCCATACCCACATTAGAACGCGAATTGCAGCATCACGGCCGCGGTTGTTATACCGCCCATTCCGATATAAAACGCTTGAATCGACAGGTAGAACATACCTTAATGACGGCGGAGCGCTTCGCCACCATTGCGTGGCTCCTTGGCTTTGATGCCTATCCTCACGACGCCTTTGAAAAATGCTGGAAAGACCTGCTCTACAATCAATTCCACGATATTCTAGCCGGTACCAGCCTCGAATCGACCTATGAAGATTCGCGCGATCAGCTCGGTGCTGCCCGGCATCGTGCCGATGTGATTCTAAATGCCGCCATACAAAAGATTGCGAAAAACGTTGACACTTCAGCCGGAGGTAATTCCATCATCGCTTTCAATCCCTTGCCGTGGCCGGTCACAGCGCCCTTGACTGCGCCGCCCAGTGTGGAACGCTTTCTGGAAAAGCCGGTCCATTTTGTTGACGATGTAGAAACTGTAGTCCTGAGCCAGCCTATCCGCGGCGAGCGGATCGGCCATAAACAATACCGTTTCTTAGCGGAACTGCCCGCCATGGGATACCGTGTCTTTCATGTCCGTGACGGCGCCAAAATGGCGCGGAAAGCCCTGCCCCTAGAGGCAGGCCCCTGTTGCCTTCAAAATATGTGGTGGCGCATTGAATTTAACCCGTGTACCGGCGAAATCGTGCGGCTCGTCGATAATACCCACAAACTTGAAGTAGGCACAGGCGGCAATGTGTTGGCAGCTATGGTCGACCACAGCGACACGTGGAGCCACGGCGTCGACGAATACCGGGTAGAGGCGGGGCGCTTCACCGTCACCGATATGCGTATCGTTGAACAGGGTGATGTACAGGTCACCATGCGCATTGTGAGCCGTTACGGGCAATCGGAAGTGATCACCGAATATACCTTGTACCGAGACGATAACCGGATCGATTGCGACCTGCGCATCAACTGGCAAGAGCGCTACCAAATGTTAAAACTTATGTTTAATACCAACATTCAAGAAGGGTTGGCGACCTATGACGTGCCTTACGGATATCAAATCCGCATGCCCAACGGACAAGAAGAACCGGGGCAGCAATGGATTGATCTGACAGGCAGCATCGACGGCATTCCCTACGGACTTGCCATACTCAATGATTGTAAATATGGTTTTGATGTGCTGGATGGGATGATCCGTGTGTCCTTGCTGCGCAGTCCCGCCTACGCCCATCACGACAATGGCCGCTTTGAGTCGAACGCCTGTTGGCCCATTATGGATCAGGGATGGCAGCGTGTGAAACTCTCGCTCATGCCGCATATTGGCGACTGGCGCGATGCCGGTGTCGTGAAAGCCGCTTGGGAACTCAATGCGCCGCCTATTGTCCATCCCGAATCTTCGCATCCCGGCGACCGAACGCTGCAGGCGGGTCTTCTCGGCACGGAGTCGGACAATGTGCTGCTGAGCGTGATTAAATGCTCGGAAGACGGTGATGATATTATCATCCGCGGCTACGAGACGGCGGGACGTTCTGCGGAAACACGGCTGCATCTGCCTTATTTCGATAAGTGTTTTAAACTGGTCTTTAGCCCGCACGAAATCAAAACAGTGCGCATCAACCGAAACACCTGGACTTTGAAAGAAGTAGATTTGCTCGAAGAATGAGCGGAAATAACTGCGCCTGTATCGTGCAAAGAAAAGTCAGTATATAAGAGGATCCATTGATGTCCATCCTTCCTTTTCCGGAAAAAAACCAATTGAAACGTGATCGAATCCTCAAGAAATGTGTTACTGCCCTGAGAGAATCGGAACATCCTTTGGTTTCGCTCACAACCTTATTGTCGCTCTGCGGCGACGAGGCACCGGATCTCTCCGAATCCGAGTTGCATACGTGGCTCGAAGAATTGGATGAGATACTCATCGTCGACCAAGACGCGGAAGATGCGCCTGTTATATTCACCACTTTTTTGAAGATCAACAATCAAGAGGGATTGCATGCCATGCTCAAGGAGCGGACGCCGTCCCCGGAACAACTGATGGAAATGGTTCGAAGCGGGTTAGGCAAATTGCGTGAATCCTTGATGACTGCCCTTGCCGATGCAACCTTGAAAAAAGACCATAAAAAAATAAAAGAAATTGAAAATATGCTGGAGCGCAATCGGATTATCGAAGAAACATTTTTAGATTTTTTTGGATAAACGGGACAGCATAAAAAACGACGGCAGGAGAAGAAACAAATGACCGCAGGTGTTGCCCTTATTACGGGAGCAAGCAGAGGTATAGGTAAAGGTATTGCCTTGGCATTGGCAGCGGCGGGCTATCATATTGCCGGTATGGCAACAAAGGCAGATCCCGATAACCAAGAAAGTGGTCTGTATCGGGTCAAAGGCGAAGTGGAGGCCCACGGTGTACAATTCCTGCCGTTGGCAGGGAATATTGCTGCATTGGACGAACATGAAAGCTTGATCGCACAAAGTCTTTCCGCGTTTGGACGGATTGATGTGCTTGTTAATAATGCCGGGGTCGCGCCTTTAGAACGCCGTGATATGATGCACTGTCTTCCGGAAAGTTTTGATCGCCTCACCGATATTAATCTGCGCGGTCCATTCTTTTTCACACAAGGAGTGGCAAGACAAATGCTGCGACAAGTAGAAAAGGGGACGTCTGTAGCCCCCAAAATTATTTTTATTACCAGCGTCTCATCGCGTATTGTCAGCACCAACCGCGCTGAATACTGTATCAGATAAGCAGGATTAAGTATGGCGGCACAATGTTTCGCTGCAGTACTTGCACCACAAGGTATCAATGTCTACGATCTGCAGCCCGGTATCATCGCAACGGACATGAGCAGCGCCGCCAAAGAAAAGTATGACCGACTTATCGCCGAAGGATTGTTGTTAAACGAGCGTTGGGGCAGCCCCGAAGATGTGGGGAAGGCGGTGGTAGGCTTGTGTGCCGGATACTTTGATTACAGTCCCGGCGCTGTCATTGAAGTTGGCGGCGGACTGGGAATACAACGCTTATAGCCCAATAGATTCTTGCGCTGTCTTTCATTGACGCAGCAGAGCGCGCCAATTTCCGCGGCGCAGTGCCTGATCTTGCAAGTGATCTTTGAAATACTGAACCAACATCGGGAGATAGTCGGTGAAGGGGGGACAGTGCACGCCCAAGGCTGCCAATCGCTCCGTAGTTTCCGGCGCGGTATAGCGGATATCTTGGTCGGCATATTGAAAGGCTTGCCATGGAATGCCGGAAATCCATTCAAAAAAACGCCACCGTGCCAAGGGCGCAAAATAACGATAGGGCAGCCGCAGCAAAGGCTTCCTGCGCGGCCAACATGCGCAGGACTGATCAAGAAATTCGTTGTAGCTGAGCGGATTAGGATCGATGAGCGTGAAGGCGGTGCCGGCAATTGCTGTTTCTTTCTCGAAGAGTTCCACCAAAGCTTCCGCAATAAAATCAACAGGCGCCACATTATTCCGCACGGGACCGCTGTCAGGAGCGATGAGCAGCAGACGTCGCGCCAGACTGACCCAAAGATAATAAGGCCCGTCCACTTTATCGATGAAGCCAGTTTTGCTATGACCCATCACCACGGCAGGTCGAAAGATAAAGGTGGAGAAATCGCTTGTATAGTCACGAACCAATTGTTCTGCCAGAAATTTAGTTTCCTCGTAGTAGTTTTTGAAACCTTGCCCCACATCGAAATCCCGTTCATCAAAGATGCCCCGGTATGTGCCCGCTACGGCAATGGTGCTGACATGGGCAAAACGACGCAATTGTCTTAAGGCGCTGCAAAAATCAAGGACATGGCGTGTGCCTGCCACATTGATTTGCATGGACACTTCCCGCGGAGCGGCGAGATGGTAGAGTGCCGCCAAGTGAATGGCGGCTATGGTGTGATCGGATATGCGTTGGCGCAGTCCCTTATCAATACCCAAATCGGATCGGGTAATATCTCCCTCGAAAACACAAAAACGACCGGCATTGCTTTCGGATGGATACTCTGTTTCAAGTCGTTTTTTTAAGTTCGTGAGAAAGGAACCTTGTTCCAGTAAGAAGAAGTGATAATCCGGATAGTGCCGTACATAGTGGTCAAGAATAAAACGGCCTAAGAAACCGCCGCAGCCTGTAATCAGTATGCTCCGTTTATCCATCGCAAATCCCTCGTCCCGGGCGTTTCTAAAGCCGCTCAACAAGATTGTCCTACACGTCCAACACTTCGTCAATCACTATAACAGGGGAGATGAATGATTGCAATGTTTTTTTAAGGTATTACCGTAAAATGCCGCGTTGAGAAGAGCGGATGAATTCAATTAAGACGTGTTTATCATCGCCGTCATCAATGCTTTTCTCGATTTCTTTTAGCGCCTGACTAGTATTTAAACCGGAACGATAGAGTAGTTTGAAGCAGCGGCGGATGCGCATGATCGCGTCTTTGCCGAAGCCGTTGCGGGTTAAGCCAACCACATTGGGGCCGTAACAGCGCGCCGGATGACCTTCCATGATCATATACGGCAAAGCGTCCATATTGATCCGTGACATGCCGCCGATAAAGGCCATGGTACCGATTCTGCAAAACTGGTGGACACCGGCCAAACCGCCAAGAATCGCGCCATCTTGCACTTCCACATGCCCGGCAAGACCGCTGTTGTTCGCCATCACAACGCGGTTACCGATGTTGCAATCGTGCGCCACATGACAGCAAGCCATAAACAGACAGCGATCCCCGATTTTGGTTTGTTTTTCCCTATCATCTTCTTGGTAGACCGTCCCGGAGCTGACTGTAACGCTTTCACGAAATATGTTGTGGTCGCCTATGACTGTCCGGCCGATGCGATCGGTAAGATGTTTGAGATCTTGGGGGCAAACACCGATTTGCGCGCCGCTGAAAGTTTGGTTGTTGATGCCCATGTGGGTCCCTTTGCCAATGACGCAATGGGGACCAATGACGCAACCCTCTCCCAGCTGCACATGTTCTTCAACAATCGTATAAGGACCTATCTCCACATTTTCACCCAGCACGGCGCTGGGATCTATGATCGCTGTTGGATGTATTTTCGTCATGTAGTTCGTAATCCTGCTTCTACAAGTATGGTTCATGAATAATGACATGGGTATACAATGTAGGCATACGCCGATTATAAATACTGTATTATACCCGGAACCCGCACACTTTATTGTAAGATTAATAGCATAAACAGCGGAAGGATTCCAAACCCGGACGTGATGAACCGAATCAGAACGGAGACAGCCTTTTAAAAATCCCTGTTGAGATCGACCACCGAGGAGATTAAGACCGCGTGTTTGATAGGGTCTTTTTGCATCGCTATTGTAGGAGAGAAATTAACAGATTGTATATCCAAAAAACCAAAAAAGTATCGTGCATTAAACCCCTCTTTTCTATAAAAAGGAGTATTTTGATGTAGTGTTTTTCAGGAATGGATTTGCCTATTGACGTGTTGATTGGGTACACTATGTACAGGAAAAATAGGATGCTGAGTACAAATAAGATGCTGATAATATGGCGAGATAACATATTTTGTTTCGGAAAGGGCTCCGACCGCAAAGGATTTACGCTCATGGAAATTACCTTTGCTATGAGCCTCTTTCTAATAGTACTTGGTGTGGTTGCGCAAAGCCTGATCAGTTCCTTTCATGTTTTATTGATAGAAGAACAACGGACCAATGCACTGAACGGGTGCAAGTCTGTTTTGTCGAATTTACGTCAGGTCGCTTATAACGCTGAGCCTACTTCCGGTTGTTCAGAAGATAATCCGCTGATTCCCTGTGTCCTTTTAGAATGGATCGGGAAATTTCCGACCTCTAAAGATCGAATCAAACCGGCGGAAATCAATCAGTGGCAGCCCTTCTTTTTATTACCATGGCAAGAGTATGCCTTTCATTGTACCGATGGATCAGGAAACATTGCCCGTACAAGTCTTTCGCCTGCAATGAACACAAATCCTGTCTTTGTGACGGTGACCACCTCATGGACAGGATTGCGAGTGCGGCGCTATACAATGTCTGCAAGCGCTATCATTTCGGATCATTAAGGATTTAGCGCTATGAAAAGAGCAGGATTTACACTCGTCGAAGTCGTCATCGCGCTGATGCTTGTTATTTTCCTTTCGTATTTTGTCTTTGTGGCGATCCAAACGACCATTGGCGCGGTCTCACTGAGTAAGACACAAAGCGAACTTCAATCCGAAGCACGGAGCCTTATGATTTCGCTGTGTAGAGAAGTAGAAACGGCCATCCAGCCGCAGGAAGCGGGCGATCTGCTACCCCCAAACGTGCGTGGTCTTGAAGTGCTTGATAACGGCAGAACGATCCGTTTTCAGATTCCGCTCAACGAAGAATTCACCCGATTCAGTGATCCCATCACGATCACCCATGAAAATGAAGATCGAGCCGTTGCAGGCGGATTAGGTAATGCCGCTTTGGACGCAGGCGAAGATGCGAACGGCGACGGAATGTTAACCCGTCGTCTGGTACGTCAACAAAGCGGACAGAATCGCGTTATAGGAGCAAGCAATAATGTCGCGCAAGTACAGTTTGAACTGCTCGAAAACCAAGATATTTTGCGGATTACGTTGATATTGACCCGATTCACGGCAACACGCCCTAGGCAATTGGTTCGTTGCCAGATTCAGGAAGATGTGTATTTGATGAATTGAGTCCAAACTGAAACTTTCAACAAGGAGGACTTATGAAAAAATTTCGTTCTAAAGAAAGTGGTATGGCGCTATTGTTGGCGCTCATCTGCATTGTAGTTGTTCTCGGCGGCGTCATGCTCGTCGGTCGTATGTTGGTCTCGTCTCATGCCAATACGGATTTGGTTACGGCTATGCGTCTTGCCGAAGAATCGGCAAAGTCAGGCATTGATATTGCCGTTGAACGGGTATGGAACCAATATGTGCTGTACAACGACAATGTGGTCGGCAATCTGGGCTCCTACAAAAGATTTATCAATCGGGTGGTGGCGCGCGATCAAGCCATTGATATTGTGGTGCCTTCAGATCCCGTCCATTTAGATACTTCAGTGGCAGCGACAGTGGAAGCGGTGCGCTTACTGCGAACGGATACTCCTGATGGTGTGATGTTTACCATCTTCTCAACGGGCACCTATGGAGAGCAACGCTGCGAAGTGGAACAAAGTATGCGCGTAAGCGGCGCCCTATTCAATGGCTATGAATATGCCGTTTTGGCAAATTATATTAACTGTATCTTGTGCCACGCATCCTTCTACAATCTTGATGAACGCATGAATAAAGATCGTACGAAATATGGCTCCTTTGACCGGATCAAAATAGCTACTTTGGAAGCGCTTTTATACCGTACAACCAGTGCCGACTCGGTGGTGGCAGGAACGATTTATACGCGCGGTCAAGTTTATAATGAAGCCTATGTGCCCATGTCTTCCAGTACAATTGAGAAGAGTGATTTTCAGCACTTCCAATTCTCTAAAGAACATGGAGGCTTAACACAACAGTCCAACGGTGCGCTTGTACGTCAAGGATTAAAAGAAGCGAAGATTGACCGCAACACGGGTAAGCTGGAACAGTATGCCAGTCTCTACACCAATTATCCTACCGAACAATCACAAATGACCGATGGTGTTCTTCCCAAAGAGTTTCCCGCCCCTTATCCCGATGATAATGGGAACCGCTATATTGAAGATGAAGAATATGAGCAGGTGGCGGAATTATTGGTAGGTTCCATTGAAGGGGGAGTGGTCTATGGAGTGCCGAAGAATGGTCAGTATACGCAAACCTCCATGCCCTCCAGTTCTAATAACGCAGCTTCCGTAGTCGCGTCCACAGGACGCTATGACGGCAATCTTATTCTCGTCGGTACCGACGCCAACCCCATTCGGCTGGATGGACAAGTGGCGGTGAATGGCGATTTGATGATGGCAGGCAAAGTGGTCGGCTGGGGCGAAATCTTCGTTCGCGGCAATAGCTATATTACGGGCGACGTCACCTATAAAGATGGAAGTCAATTTGGCGTGGCTGCCGACGGCACGAAAAACGGCTTGTCTGTCATTACCGGCGGCAGCGTGTTGATGGGCGATTATCTCACGATCCGTGGAAAAAATCATAGTGCCGACACTGCGAAATTTCCGAACTCGGCCGACAGTATTAATGTGCGTGTGCAAACGAGCACCGTCAACCGTAAAGTGGGGAAGACAACGGAAACCCTCGATCGCGGCTATTTCTCACCGGGTGTAGCCGATGCCGGCGAGATCTCAACCTATACGGTCGACTCCAAAGGCAAACAGGTGAAGCGTCAGGGACAGCAATTTAGTTTTACCCAGTCCGAACTTCAGTTGTTTAATAACTTGGAGTTGGAAAAAGCCTTGGCAGACCCTGCGTACCGGCCGCGTTTTTATGGGATCCGCGATTCTCAGCCGAATAACATTTATGTGTACACAAAAATAAGTGAAGAGCACGCGGTCCGTTATGACGAACCGGGCGGCAATGTAAAAACGCTGTCAGCGCGACTCACGCAATTAGGCATCCGTCCCAATACCATTTTGGACCGATCCTCCTTTCATTATATGAATCCCACCAACAATTGGATTTCTGAAGATACGCTGCGGCATCTTTGGTGGAATGATGAAATGGCGCGGCCCAAAAACAGTCCTTGGAAATTTGACGGACTGCTCTATAGCAACAATGCTATTTTTGCTATCACCAGAAGTGGCGTGCGGCATAATTCTAATTCAGGCGGTGCAATGGAAGTACGCGGCGCTATTGTTTGTCCTGATATAGGGGTTTTGGTCGCAGGTACAGACCAAAAAGGTTGTGAAAGCTTCAAATTGTTTTATGATCAACGGGTAAACGAGTTTTGGTCGCCGCAAGACACGACCCGGACCTTTTTACACCGTCTCAGCTATCGACGTGTAACCGGCTAAAATAAAGCTATGGTTGATGAGACAAACTGAAATAATAAACGTTACGGAATGAAGGCAAGAAAAATGAAACGTAGCTTGTGTGCAGCCCTTAGTTACTCGTTGTTAATATCCCTGTCTATGCTCCTTAGCCCGGACTCTTTTGCCGATACGATCACAATGAAGAGCAGCGTGAAAGTAGAGGGTATCGTCAAGCGGGATATGGAAGATTATGTGGAGGTTCTTGTTGGGGATCGGCTAATCAAATTGCGCAAGAATGAAATTCATTCGATTGAAAAAAATAGTAATGACGGCACCGTTGATTTTGATGCGCTTCAAAAAGAAGCCGACGAACAAGACAAACTTCTGACCCAACAAACAGGACTGGATCGACATCAACGGGAAGATGTGCTCATGTATATTGTGCGTCTGAGTGATCCTGACGCAACAAGAGCCTCAGAATCAAAGCGGGCACTAGTTGCCATGGGCGCTAAACACGATTTGCTCCCCTTCATTGAATTTATTTTGCCGTCCTATTTGCCCAATACGGTCTGTCATATACTGAAACTTCTCGGAGAGATAACGCCCGACGCCGCGCAACGGATCTTCCTCCAATACATATACACGCCTGATGAACATGTGCGCAGTACTTGTGTAGAGCTTTTAGATACGACAAAAAATAAAGAGGCGCGAGAATTGATCTTTCGCGCTTTTTTGGATCACACGAATATCGTAAAAATTAGCGCATGCAAAGTGTTGGCCCGTATGGGCGCTAAAGAAGCGACTGCCCTGTTGCTGACCAGTTATAACCATTTTGACCCTTGGGTAGAACATAATACGCGGGAGGCATTAGTACAGATTTGGAGTGCCGATCCCGACGCCAGTAAGCTCGAGAAACGACAGGATTGGGAAGTTTTTTGGGAAGAGAAACAGCAAGAGGTACCCAAAACGATTAACCTTGAAAATCTGGAGCCTTTAGTGCCGCCCGGTACACACCATCCCGGCTGTTAAGCCCATCTACTCAGAAAGTATCTACCGGCTGTTCGCAGATCCTTAGATCTGCCTGTGTGCTGGTATCCATGAAAAGAATATGTTGATAAATACAGCGCAATGGCTTTCGTGAGGCTTTAAGATACTCAGCACTTCTTATCAAAGGCACTGTAATGATCGACAAAGACGGGTTGGCTTGCTTTGCGTTCCAGTGCCTTTACTTCATCGGCTTCTGTCAACGTACCAAATTCAAGCTGAAACGCTCGGCTTTCCCCAGCCTTAAGATAG
>JAAYJI010000041.1 GCA_012523015.1 Candidatus Hydrogenedentota bacterium | reverse complement strand
TGCTCAGACCGAAAATAGTGAAATAATAGACCAGACGCCGCGTTTCCCGTTGCAGCGCTGTACCCTCCCGCGTTACCGATTCCAAGGAACGGCCGATCTGACCGAAAGCAGTTCGACTTCCCGTGGCGATCACCTCCGCCACGCCCTGCCCGCTCGTAATTAAAGCACCGGAATAGATGAAAGGTAAATCGTCGCCGCCGGGGCGGGCGGCCTTTTCGTCTTCTGAGCTTGCGCGCTTGCGTACGGGAACAGATTCTCCTGTCAATAACGACTCATCGGCACTAAAATTGATCGCGTGGCGAAGGATGGCATCGGCAGGAACTCGATCCCCTTCCACCAACAGGATCCAGTCGCCGCGGACCACTTCGCGGCCCGGGATACGACGCCGCACCCCTTCGCGCAGCACGAGCGCCCGCGGGCTGGACAGGTCGCGGAGACTATCCAACGCGCGCTCTGTACGCCGTTCCTGCACAATGGTGATCGTCATAATCACAAAGACAAAGCTCAGCAACAACAGCGCGTCGACGGGCTCGCCCAGAAAGAAATAGAGGATTCCGCAAGCCATCAGCATGAGGAACATCGGTTCGCGCAACACTTCAAGCACCGTATCAAAAACGCGGTGTTTGGAGGAGGCAGGCAATTCATTGGCGCCCTCTTCCAAAAAGCGGCGGCGCGCCTCTAACTCACTGAGTCCGTGTTCGTGTTCCTCTTCAAAATTCCAGGACATGGTCTGACTTCCGTTATCTTGATAGATTTAATCGAAACTGACGAACAACAGAACTGTCTATGACACAGACCAAACGAGGGTTTTATCTGTGACGGTTTCCGGCAAGTTGCCCGCATAAAACGATGTTAGTATAGCATAGCTCTTCAGCAGCATGTGGATTATAGCGAAGCCACGTGCGCAGAAAATAGCTGCGCCATGGCGGCGTGTATTTCGACGCGTCACGCCCGAGGTTTTTGCGTCATTAGAGCGCTGTGTCATAGACCTTGGTCCGGTACCGGCGCCTGCCTCCTTGTGCACGCTTCGATCCGTCCGGTCCATCAGAAAAGCCGCAGCTTCTCTTTTGTAAAAAGCTGCGGCTTCGATATCTCTAGTGTGTCTTGTGTTTAGGTGAGTTCCGGGGCGGCTTCCACGTCTTCCACAGACTCTTCTGCAGCCGGTGCCGGCTTAGGCTCAGGAAGGGCGGCAGCGGTAGTCTGACGGCCTAAGAGCACATTGCCCTTGCGCAGGTAATCCATGGCACGGAAAAGGATTCGTGCCGATTCCTGGGGCGCATGAAAGCCTTGCGAGTTTTCCGCCTCCACAAAATCGATAAGGAAGGTAGCGGCACGTTGACACTTGTAGGCTTCTTCCAAAATGGCTTCGTCAACACCGGCTTCTTTTGCCGCGAGAATGGAATCAATATATTCCATCAGTCCGTCTAAGGCCTGTCCCACCATTTCTTCAGAACGGTCTTGGATACGTTCGACCCGTTCGCGCAGTTCTTCTTCCGGCGCACGGTGACAGCCCTGACAGGCGTTGTTGATGTTCAACATGGGGCTGCGCACATGGTGATCGGAAATTTTTAAGGCGCCTTTACGCATATACGGCATATGACAATCGGCGCAAGCGACGCCCGCCGCGGCATGGGTGCCTTGGCTCCAGGTCTCGAATTCCGGGTGCTGTGCCTTCAGCATAGCGGCGCCCGTATCGGCTTGCGTCCAATCGGTAAAGCCGATTTCATCGTAGTACGCCATGATATCATCGCCCCGCGTTCCTTTGTACCAAGGGAAGGTAAGGCGGCGGCTCTCATCGGGCGCAAAATAATATTCCACGTGGCATTGTGCACAAATGAAGGCGCGCATTTCTTGGCGCGTCGCCATAGTATCGACATCATAATCGTCGATGCCTTGAGAAGCTTTCAAAGCCCGTATACCGGTTTTGAAAGCGGGCCGGCTAATGCGCAATTCCATGGTGTCGGGATCATGACAGTCCAGACAGGATACAGGATGCTCAACGAGCTTGCGCGCCTCTTGATAGGTCATGGTATTGACTTTCTCAAAGCCGGCTTGCATGTCCCCGTTGCCCAGGCTGTTATACACGGCAAACATGGACGCGTGACAATTCATGCAATTGCCATATTGTTGCACCTGCTGCCGTTTGGTGAAACTTTGATCTTCCAGCATATAGGCGTGACCCCGTTTTTCGCGATAATCAATGGCGAAAGAGTAGCCTGCCCACATACGTTTCAGCCGCGGGTTCCGTTCAATTTTACTGCCTGCCACCGTATCCCGAGGATCGTCAGCGTCGGGCATATGAGGCAAGGCTTCGCTCCCGCCAAAGCGCGTCCGCTCCATGTCTACGGTCCGTTTATATTGGTCGTATTGCATGGGGAAATTCATGCCCCAAATGGCGGGGTCCACGGTTTCGTTGGTCACTTCCACGACGCGCATAAAAGGATTGCGCGCCTCCTGTTGGCGCTGGAAGATATTGACCAACAACGCAGTTACGCCCAGAGCGGCAGCGAAGGCAATAAGGCCCACAACAATAAGGATACCCAACCAGCCGCGCCCTTGGCGGGCTTCCTTTTTGGATGCACTTGAATCTAAAGTCATAAATACACGCTTCCTCGTCTGTTATTTCAGGTGTCCCACGGTATCATGGCATCGCAGACAATCCAAAGCCTGCGGACCATGTCCGAAACAATCTATTTGTGTGACAATATCACCATGACAATGCCTGCACGCCCCTTCGGTGACCCGTTGGTTGGACGCACGGATCTGTATATTATCCGGGAACCAACCGGTGGTAAAGGCCAAAGAATGATGAAAGCCATTGGTTGCTTTCACCAAATATTTGCCAAAGAAATTGTGGGGCGTATGGCAGTCGTTGCAGACCGCAACGTGCTTGTGGCTGGACTTAATCCAAGCGTCCAGATACTCTTGCATGACGTGACAGTTGGCGCAGGTTTCAGGGGCGTCTCCTAAATAAGAGATGCCTTTCGCATAGAGGAATGTATAGCAGCCCACACCGCCGAGCAGCCCGCCTGCTGTCCCTAAAAAGAGCAGGATAAACAAGACCAGACCGCTGCGTCCATTTTGGGAGTCTTTTGCCATTCGCATCACCGCACGCTTCCCTTCTTGCTAACCAAGTAATAATGATAGATCAACTGCCGTCACAACACCGGCCCATGCTCTTCTTTGGAAGAACAATCGGTGCTGCTCAATCTTATAGGAGACCGAAAGCTTAAACTTAAGGCGGCAGTGAGGAACCCTTGCCTGCGCTTAAAAAACAAAGGGGTTGCGTGAACATCTTTACTACCGATATTCACGCAACCCTAACAATCATTTTAATAAACCGCGTACGAAAGCATCATAGGCTTATTTGCGGCGACGCAGACCGGCAACACCGGCCATAGCACAGGCACCGGCAAGAGCAACGAGACCAAGGGCGCTGCCTACGGGCACGGCCATATCCACTACAATGAGCGTATAGGTGATGCTGTATTGAGCAACGTCTTTGGCTTCGATGTCGACGTCTACACGGTATACACCGCTGTCGCTGACTTGGGCATTGGGGATAACAAGCTGGCTGCCTGTTTCATCATCAAGGATGCCGCCATCTTTGAACCACTGATAGCCGACTGCCGAACCTTGTCCGGGTTTCACGGAGACGGAGAAGACAACTTCAGCGCCGAGAGGTACGCGTTTGCCGGCAGGCGATACATTGAGTTCTAAAGGATTCGGAGGAACTTGGTCCGGATCCATGATCGCAGCGATATATTCATCGGCGGAATATTCGAGGAAGTTCACGAAATAGCCATATTCTTGGGCGTTGGTTGCACCGTCGCCATCATAGTCGCCATTCGGACCTAATGCAGGGATGGCTTCCGTAATGGCCTGAATACCACCTTCGGGCGGTTCTAAGCCAATATCGGACAAGAGCAGCAGCAGCGTATCCAGCGCAGCGTTGGTATCAGCATCACCCAAAGTGGCGAAACCGCCAAGGATACCGGCCAAGCTGGGAATAAGATTGGGAAGGCCACCGGCCGCAGCAATAAATCCACCCTCGACAAGGGCATCAATAATGAGATCTTTAAGTACCGTGAAATTGCCTTGGAAAGCAGCCATTACCTCTGGGGCGCCTTGGTTATAGAGCGCCTGCAGCAGTCCCAGTTCGTAAAGGGCATCGGGGATGCCGTTAGGCGTTACGGGAATATCTGCATCCAGATCTAAAGGTCCATTGATATCCAGGTTAATGCATTGGAGCATGGGACCGAGATAGGCCAAGTCGCCCAAGAGGTCTTCAAGTGCACCTAAGGAGCAGAAGATCATGTCGGCAAAGCCGCAAAAATCCAAGACGCCCGCAACCGGAGCCCAGTTTATGGGCTTACCTACCTCGGATTGATTAAACTTCGGCATGGCGGAAAGTGCAGTTGGTAAGGGGTTTCCATAGTAGTCTTGTGCGGGCGGGCACGAGTCACTGTCGCCATCAAGAAGGGGCTCGTGAGGGAAGGGCAGCGGGTCGTCTTGCGCATACACCATTGTCGACATGGCGAGCAGCAACACAGCAATCAGCAAATGTTTTTTCTTCATGGTTTCTAAATCCTCCTGTTGTCTTTTAAGAATACCTGTTGTAAAACGCTACAAAAACAAAATCTCCGGGCTTTACCCCTGCCATGAATTCACCAGAGAATCAATGGCGGGATTTAGCCACACAAACACTCCTTTCAACTTTCCAGACACTGCATCTATGCTTAATGATACACTAAAAAGACTTGAATGTCAAGCTTTTTTTTTCACTTTTTCTTTTTGTTATGTTCTTCGATTAAACGGGCCTCGCCGCCATGGGTTAACCCACTTCCGATCCCCCTGTTTGGGCAAGGGCTGACACGGGAAAATGCACGTCCATTCCGATACCTATGCCGCGTTTCTGTCCTGCCCATTGCCTTGTTTTCAAGGAACCTTCTCTGTATTGTTTTACCCACACCCACTTGTGTAAAGCCCATCGCTACGCTGTGTTGCCCTCTCTTTGATAGGCCGCGGCGCCTGCCCCATTACAGGTCTGCCATAGAAGGTTTTGTCTGTCTTTTATTCTGCACACGATTCTTTATCCTCGTGCTCGTCGTGTGAATAGCTGCAGTCGGTAATGACCCCTTCATGCAATGTATCGTCTTGGGGCAGATCAGGCATCATGGGTTCGTAGGCGTCTTCCCTGCCTGCGAGCCTGCCATAGAGGGTATCGCCGATCCCAAAGAATACATAGAAGAGTGCCAGCGGAAAAAGTACGAGGGATACACTTTTTACAAAAGCGTAATGCAGAATGATCAGACCCACGGCGCATATGGCGAGGGTTAGAAAAGCATTTTGCGGTCGAAACAAAAAAACCTTGAACCGGTCTTTCGGGAAAAGGATGGGACTAATCATGAGCAAGGCGAGGAGCACGGCAGTGGGTCCGAGCCCCACATAGGCGAGGCTGCCTAAGACGTGTCTGCCCAGGGGCTGTTCGAAGTAGATGAGGAAGAGCACAAAGGTCGCCAACACGGCAGCGGCGGCGGGTGTAGGCAATCCGACAAAGTAATCGCGTCGGCGCGCATGATAAACGTTGAATCGCGCCAGGCGCAAGATCGCGCAAATAACGTAGAGGATTGCCATATAGGATCCGGTCATACCGATGATGGATTCTGTTCTCGGCGAGAGCGGCAGGTGCGTATCTGCGGGCATATAGGCCATGAATACGAGAATGGCCGGCGCCACGCCAAAAGACACGGCATCACAAAGGCTGTCCAACTCTTTGCCGAAATCCGATTCACTGTGGGTGATGCGCGCCACGAAACCATCGAGCATATCGAATACAATGGCAATGAGAATGCAGGAGGCTGCCCAATGAAATTCGAGCCCAATGGAAGCGAGGATGCTTGTAATGCCCATGTACAAATTCATGGTGGTCATGACACTTGCGAGGACATTGATACGGGACCGCCGAAGCTTCGCCGGCCGGTCGTGTTTTTTTGGAATTAGTTGCATGGGAATTTTGCCAGTGCGGTGATGCCCGCTTTTGTTTTGGTGCCGAGCGCCACAGTAATTTCTGTGTCGGGGGGCATATACAATTCAACTCGAGAACCGAACTTTATCATACCAAATCTTTCGCCCCGTTTCAGTGACTTACCCGGCTGCGCCCGGCAGACAATACGCCTTGCCACTGCCCCTGAAATTTGGCGGATCGTGAGTAATCCGTGATCGGTGTCCAGCCACAAGGCATGGGACTCATTGATGCGGCTCGATTCGGGCGCCCGTGCATCTTTATATTTGCCCGGCGCATAACGCAGCTCCCTCACCTGCCCGTCGTAAGGCGCTCGGTTCACATGCACATTAAACACGGACATGAAAATGGAAATCCGTTGACTGGGTCCCTCGTAGTGCGGACTTTCGTCTAGCTGTTCAATGGCGACGATCGTCCCGTCGGCCGGTGATAGGAGCACGCCTGCTTCCGCCTCTGTATGACGCGGGAAATCACGGAAGAAGAGCATGGTTCCAATGGCGAGGAGCCAAAAGGGAATCGCGGCCCAGGTGACACCAAAGTGGCGCAACGCGACTGTTGCCACAATCGCCACGATAAAAAAAGGCAGATACTGGGGCAAGCCCTCACGCCATCCGCTAAAGGAAACGTCCATGTTCTTTTTCTCCCTATACCGATACCACCGCTACGTGAGGGTGGCATTATTTTTCTCGTCGATCAATCCCATGTCTTTCAAACTTCTATGCTGACCGTCACCGATAATGATATGATCCAAAAAGCGGATGCCCAAGAGCGCTGCCGCCTGCGCGAGGCGGCGTGTAACCGATATGTCGGCAGGACTGGGGTTGGGATCGCCGCTGGGATGATTGTGCACGACAATCACCGCGTGTGCGCCGTCGCGGATCACGGGTCGGAACACATCCCGAGGCATGCTCATGGTACCGTCCATACTTCCTTTACTGATCTCATCCCATTTGATGATTTTATTCTTGGTGTCCAGTTGGACACAAATAAAACGTTCCGTCTCATAGGCGCGTAATTCAGGCATCAAATAATTCACGATATCCTGAGGTGATGTCACTTGTTTTTCTCGGATGCGTCGGTAGGAGAGGGCGCGCTTCCCCAATTCCAAAGCCGCCTTAATGATGAGTGCTTGAATCGGCGTGATAGAACCGATCTGACACAATTCTTCTGCGGAAGATACACGCATTCGATGGAGTCCGCCTATTTTTTCGGTCAGCTTTTCGTAGGAGCTGCCCTCTTTCATCGATGCGTCGGTCGGATGCAAAAGGATTTCCAATAATTCGGAATCTTTCAGTGCTTCAGCACCGAGTCTGTAGAGGCGCCCATGGGCACTTTCAGCATCAAGTTGATTGAAGGCGTCAAAGACAAGATCATGGGCGTCCGGTTCCGTAGAGGTAGGGGTGTAAAATGTTCTTTCATGATTCACAAAGGCTCTTCCTATCCTTTAGGTTATCGGCTTATGAGGCGATATAGGCGCGTCATGCGGGGCTTTTAAAACGCGTGCCCTTCAAGGTGCGCCTGCGCCAATTCTTCAATATAGTCTGCTTCAAGTTTCGGGAAAAGAACGCGGGGCAGCTCCAGCCCATGTCCCGGTTCCAAAGGCGTGAGCGCTTCTTTCCAAAGATCCGTGCCCCCTTGGGGGCCGCCGTCGGGCAAGGGCAGCCGCAACAGTGCCGCCACTTGCGCCGCGCCATCGGGCAGGAAAGGCATCATGGCATAACACAAAGCCTTCACCAGCTGACAGCATATATAGAGGGTCGTCCCTGTCCGTTCGAGATCTGTTTTTCGGGTCACCCAAGGCTGTCGTTCGTTGAAATAAACATTCGCTTTTCGGCCCAGTTCAATATAGCGTTCCAGTGCTTGGCGAAACCTAAAGTTTTCCAAGGACTCAGCGATACTGTCCATTTGTGTTTTCATCGCGGCGAGGATCGCCTCATCGCCGGCTTCTAAAGCGCCGGGACGGGGCACTGCCTGATCGAAATGCTTTGTCGTCATCGTCATGGAACGATGAATAAAATTACCGACTACGTCGCATTGTTCGCCGTTGTAGCGGTTCATGAATTCGTCCCAATCGAAATCGGCATCTTTGCTCTCCGGTGCAATGGCACAGAGATAATAGCGCAAAGCATCGGTCGATAAATATTCCAATGCCCAACGGACGCTGATCATATTGCCCCGCGATTTAGAGCCCTTTTCCGACTGACCGGTCTGCCTGTTAAAAATATTTAGATACTCGTTGCCGACCACGGTGTCGGGCAGAATATAGTCTTCCTGACCCATGAGCATGGCAGGGAAAATGACCGCGTGAAAAGGCACATTGTCCTTGCCTATAAAATGGATCATCCGGGTCTGTTCGTCTTTCCACCACGGACGCCATGCGTCTGTATCGCCCAAGCGGTCTATGCCCCACTGCCGCGTATTGGTCACGTAGCCAATGGGCGCATCGAACCACACATAGATACGTTTGTCGGCGGCGTCGGGATCTGCTACGGGAATGGGCACGCCCCAATCGGTGTCTCGGGTGATACAGCGGGACCGTAAGTCGTTGACCCACCCGTAGGCGATTCCTTTTACATTGGCGCGCCATTCGGGATGGCTGTCGAGCCATTGTTTGAGTTTGTCGGAAAATCGGGGCAAATCCAAAAACCAATGGCGCGATTGACGGAGCACGGGCATGGAATTGTCGCCGGGCACATTGGAACGGGGGGCGAGCAGTTCCTGCGCCGCATATTGAGCGCCGCACGCCTCACACTCGTCGCCGTTGGCGTCGGTATAGCCGCACTTGGGACAGGTCCCTTTCACATAGCGGTCGGGCAGGAAGCGTTCCAACTGCGGTGAATACCACAACTCCACCGATTCGGTATGGATGAAGCCTTCTTCATCAAGCTTCGTAAAAAATTGTTGGGTCGAATCCACATGGAGCGGCCAT
>JAAYJI010000040.1 GCA_012523015.1 Candidatus Hydrogenedentota bacterium | reverse complement strand
GTGCCTGCTTTTGCGCGATACGAAGGGCATCCATCATGGATTCTGCGTTATGAATCGGCGCGAGTCCTTGGAAAGCCCTTTCCATTTTTACCGCATCTTCGCCCATTAAAATTAGGGATTTTACATGCCCTTTAATAAGGGGGATGACGGCGCTGTAATCACCGCCTTTCCCACGTCCGCCCGCTATTAAAACGATGGGATTATTAAAACTTTTGAGTGCAACACAAAGACTCTGTTCATTCGTTGATTTGGAATCATTGTAATAATCAACGCCTCCAATGTTGCGTACATGCTCCATACGATGTTCCACGCCGCGAAATGTACGGAGCCCTTCCACGGCATCTTGCATCGGAAGATCCGCTGCTTGCACGATTGCCAGTGCGGCTAAAACATTTTCAAGGTTATGGCGGCCGGGTAGGAGATTTGCACTTATGGGAGCGATCTTTTTATCTTCATAGTAGAAAAAAGAATCATCGGCATACAGTGTTGAGTCGCCGCGGTTTGTTAAGCTGAAGTAAAAAGGATATGCGCGTACTGAAGTGGAAAGTTGTGCTGTCCACGGGTCATCGGCATTGAAAATAGCAACATCACGGCGTGTCTGGTTGCTGAAGATTCTCGCCTTTGTTTGTGCATAGTGCTCCATGGTCCCATGCCGCTCCAAATGATCTTCTGTAATGTTTAGTAGAGCCGCGACTCGCGGATGAAAAAGATCGATTGATTCCAGTTGGTAACTGCTGACCTCAAGAACAATATATTCCGGGTCTCCCTTATCGAGAACAACCTGAGACAGAGCGGTATCATTGTTGCCCGCCAGTACGGCGCTATGACCGGCACTTTGAATCATCTCCTGTACGAGTGTCGTTACCGTAGTTTTACCGTTGGTACCGGTCACCGCCAGGATGGGTGCTGTGCAAAAGGTGGAAGCAAACTCTAATTCTCCCATGACAGTAATTCCGGCTGCGCGTACATGGGTTAAAAAATCGGCTGCCCACGGGACACCGGGGCTGATAATGACAAGATCTGCTCTCGAAAAAGAGCTTGCTTGATCTTCCTCAATAACGAAGGGGATCTGTGACGCCTGTGCTTGTTCCATCCAAATTTCTAGACCGGCACTTTGACCCGAGTCCGTTATAAAAGGATGGGCGCCTTTCATGCGAAGTAATTTAGATGCGGCTACGGTTGAACGTCCCAGTCCAACCAAGACCACATTCATATCTTTTACGTCAAATCCATCCGTTGCCATTCAAAGGTAAAATCCTATTTTGATTACTGGAATACTTTTGCACAAGAGCGCTATCTTCGTTGTGCATAGGATTCAATATTTTTTAACGCAATTTCAGTGTGCCCAAACTCAGCAATGCGAAAAGTAAAGCTACAATCCAAAAACGCATCGTGACTTTAGTCTCGACCCAGCCGCACAGCTCAAAATGATGATGCAAGGGTGCCATGCGAAAAACACGCTTGCCCGTGAGTTTAAAAGAAATGACCTGAATCACGACACTGAGCGCTTCAAGTACGAACATGCCCGAAACCAAAGGAAGCAGTAATTCTTGCTTGGTCAGGAGCGCAAGAGCACCGATGGCGCCGCCCAATGCAAGAGAACCGGTATCACCCATAAATATTTCTGCAGGATGGCAATTAAACCATAAAAAGCCCATGCCTGCGCCAAGCAATGCGCCGCCGAAAACAAATAGTTCGCTGGCTTCCGGTACATAGGTCAAAAAGAGATAATGAGACCAATCCGCACGGCTCACAATATAGGCGACCCCTGAAAAGGCTAAGATAGAAACGATTGAGATGCCTCCGGCAAGGCCATCCAATCCGTCCGTCAAATTAACGGCGTTGGTGATACTTACAATGACGAGGATCACAAAGAAAATATAAAAGATGCCCAAGGGGAAGAAGACTTCTTTGAGTCCGGGGATGCCGAGACTCGTGTGCAGATTTGTCATACTTGCTGCAATGGCATCGGGAAAAATCGATTCGACCAAAAGCCGATTCAAACGAACTGTTTCGCGTTCATTCAGGGACTGGATTCCCCGCTGCAGCAGATCGGTTAATTCAGGATTGAACGCTGCTTCGGGCCAAAGGGCGGCCTCATAGAGCGATTTGTCGCGGAGCACACTGTTTAAACCCATTAAAACAGTGCTTCGATTCTCTTCAGTAATGTCCTCTTGTTGTTGTTCTGCCAACAAGAGTGCTCGGGTCCCCTCAGGAAAAAGATTCCACAATTTTGCCCGGGCAGAACGGGTCTCGTCCTGAGATGCTTCAATCAGACCTCCTTCTAAAGCGTCCCAGTCTTCAATGTCTCTGGGATAGATGAAAGACGCGCCCACGGTGATAGGACTGTTGACCAGATAAATGCCCAGCAATAAGCCCGTAAGAATCTGACCGGTGAACTTAGCGCGGGCACTTAAACCCGTGTTGTGTTTGCGTTTTATCTTGATGTAATCATCGACAAAGCCGACAGCTCCCATGAACAAGACTACTAACAGCGCAATCCAGAGCATCCGGTTGGAAAAGCGTCCCCAAATAAAAAGAGAAATAAGCATTGACGCCAAAATTAAAATGCCGCCCATCGTCGGCGTACCTGCCTTGCCTTTGTGGATTTGATGGAGATTTTCGACATGATCTTGACGGATATATTGGCCAATTTTTTGTTGGCGCAACCGAGCGATTACTTTCGGTCCCAATAAAACACACAAGAAAAAGGCAGTAAATGCTGCGCCGCCGGCACGAACGGTGTGATAACTCAATATATTAATCAGTCGAAAATGATCTGAAAGCAGTTCCGCCAAAAACCACGCCATTAATTTATTTCCTTTACAATGATGAAGTTAAAAGAGTGTCTAGGAGTCCTATGATGGTTTCCATTGCCATGCCTCGTGACCCTTTTAATAAGAGTACATCTCCGGGCAAAAAGGATGCACGCAGCGCTTCAGCAATTGCATCATGGCTTTCATAGGCTGTTGCATGGGTCAAGCCTTCAGCACGGGCGCCGGAGACCAAGTGTGCTGCATCGGGGCCCAGGGCAAAAAGGCGATCTATTTGCAGGCGGCCGGCACTTCGCCCAACTTCTTCGTGTAAGTCTTTCGATCTATCACCCAATTCAAACATGCTGCCGAGAACGGCGATCTTCTTGTTGCCTGGATAATCCGATAAGGTTTGCAATGCCGCTGTCATGCTTGCCGGATTGGCATTATAACTGTCATCCAAGATGACGCGATCATGAAAAGACAGCACTTTAAAGCGCGCTGTATTTTTACAGGCTTCACGTAAGGGCCCTTCAAATTCGCTGATGCCGTGCCTAAGTCCCATTGCTACCGCAAATAATACGCCGGTGCTATGGGCTTTAACAACAAGGGGAAGTCGAATTGTTCCTATAGGATGGATGGTGAGGAGCATTTCGCCGGATTCATCGAATTGCAGCGATTCAAGAACCACATCACCATGACTTCCAAGAAGGATTTTGTCTCCCTTATGACGCGCCGCCATAGCGACACAGTGCGGATCATCAACATTTACGTAGAAGCAGCCTTGGTCACCGAGCGCATCAACGATCTCACCTTTCGTTTGGGCGACAGCGTCCAGACTTCCAAAGCCTTCCAGATGGGCAGGCGCGATCATGGTAATAGCGGATTCGTTGGGCTGTGCCATATCACATAAAAAAGCAATTTCACCGCGATGATTTGCACCCATTTCTATGAGGGCATATTGGGTGCTTGAGGAGATGTGCAGCAACGAGAGGGGACAGCCGATTTCGTTGTTTAAATTTCCTTGTGTTTTTGTCACCGCATATTGAGAGGCGAGCAATGCTGCTGCGAAATCTTTCGTCGTTGTCTTGCCGCAGGAGCCGGTGATTGCAATAACTGTGGCGGGACTTTGTCGCCTGTGCTCTTTTGCAAAGCGTTGAAGAAGCTGCAAAGGTTCAGGATGAACAAGGCAAGGGCCGCCCGTCTGTTGGATGGTGGTAACTGCCGCCGAGGCGCCACGGGCAAAAGCTTCAGCTATAAAGGTGTTGCCGTCGAAATTATCGCCTTGGAGTGCGAAGAAAAGATCGCCCGGCGCCAAGCTTCGCGTATCTGTGGATACACCGGTAACGGCGCGAGCGTTATCCGTAGGCGCTACGGATAGCCCCATCATAGTTGCTGCCTTTTCCAGTGTATATGAAAGGCTCATGTTACATGCTCCAAAACAGCGCGCCGTGCCTCTTCGCGGTCATCAAAATGACGGCGTTCTGTGCCGATGATTTGATAGGTTTCATGACCTTTGCCCGCAATTAAAATCAGGTCAGCCGGCTGCGCCATATGTACAGCAAAAGCAATGGCTTCGCGCCTTGATTCAATAACCGCATAATGATCGTGTTTACTTTTCCCTTTGCGCTGGAGTCCCATTTCTACATCCAATAAAATACGGTAAGGATCTTCAGTGCGGGGATTATCGGAAGTCAATACGACATAATCCGCTAACTCTGCCGCAACACTCCCCATTTTAGGGCGTTTGCCTTTGTCTCGGTCGCCGCCGCAGCCGAAAACCACGATAAGGCGTCCTTTACAAATCGCGCGGGCTGCAGAGAGTGCATTGCGGAGACCATCATCCGTATGGGCGTAATCCACGATGATTTGAAAGGGCTGTCCTGCATCAACCGCCTCAAAGCGGCCGGGCACACCGGGAAATGTTTCAATGCCGGAAGCGATCTCGTCCAAAGACAGACCGAGTCCGGTGGTGATGCCAATAGCGCACAGTGCGTTAAGAACGTTGTGGGTTCCCAGCATGCGGGAATGTATGACGTGGTCGCCCCAAGGCGTTACGACCTTAAAGGTTGCGCCCATGTCAGAAAGAAGGCGCTCTTCCGCTTTTATCATCCCTTGGGCGCCATAGCTTCGGCAGTGATCAGGAAGGGATGCTTCAAAATCAGCAGCGTGGGGATCATCGACATTGATCACACCGAAGCAAGGCGACGACCCCTTTCCTTTTTGTAACGTCTTATTCACGCTTTCGAATAACATACGTTTCGCTTGCAGATAGGATTCCATATCTTTGTGAAAATCTAAATGATCTTGGGTCAGGTTCGTGAATGCTGCCACATTGAAAGAAATGCCGGCGACACGTTCCTGCGCCAAGGCATGGGAACTCACTTCCATGACTACATGGTCACTTCCTTGGTTGAGCGCCTCGGCGAAAAGTGCCGCCAAGGACTCACCAAAGGGCGTGGTATGGGGCGCGTCTTCTTGTGTTTTTCCCAGATCATAGCCCAGCGTTCCAAAATTCGCGCAAGCCCGTCCGGCAGTCTTCAAAATATGTTGTGTCAAAAAAGATACAGTCGTTTTGCCGTTGGTGCCGGTAACGCCGATTACGCATTGTTGTTCGCTTGGATTGCCGTACAGTCCATGGGCAAGCAATCCCGCTGCGCGACGGGGTGATTCATAATAAATGTAAGGCAAAGCATTTAGTGCTGTTATTGCCGGGCGATTACCCAAAATTGCTGTTGCACCCGCCGCCGCTGCGGCAGCTGCAAAATCATGACCGTCTTGTTGTTCTCCTTGCAGTGCGATAAAAAGAGAATTTTTTTTAACACGTCGAGAATCTTCCGTTACAGAGTCGAAAGAAAAGCAAGGAAGCGGATGGGGGAGACCCAGAATTGCGATTATATCATCCTGTGTCATTGCTTGTACTCCGAGGGATTTTGTCAGCAAAAAATACGGTACAGGTAGCACCCTTTTCCAAAACCGTACCCGGTGGAATCGACTGTGATTCTACCCATCCCGCGCCTTGCGCGTCGAGGATTATCCCCATGCGCTGCAGACAATGCCGCGCCTCGGATTTGCTCATGCCGCTCAGATCAGGCAATGCATGATTGGAATTCTCATCAATCTGTTGCCCCGGCATGAGAGCGAGTTTATCTAATGGTGTTATGAGAAGCGCCAAATCTTTATCCAAATCCAGTTCATCAGGACTTGGTCGGGGGCTTGCTGTGTCGGCGTCGGCAACACCGATGTCCTCAAACACTTCCGGCATGGTATCGCGTCGGAGCAGCTGATCTTCTGCAGTCCGTGTTTCTCGTGCCATGATGGTTGATGCGGGACTTTTTTCGCCCGATTTAGGATCGACTTTTTCATCCATCGGCACTTGCAAACGAATGAGCGCTTCACGGACTACCTTTTGAAAGATGGGACCGCACACGTGTCCGCCCCAGCGCTGACGAATGGAAGGTTCTTGAACGACGATTACGGCGGCAATACGTGGATTATCGACAGGCGCGAAACCGGCAAACACAGCCGTGTATCGGTCGGGATCATAGCCTTTGCCATTCAGGCGTGCCATTTGCGCCGTTCCTGTCTTGCCGCCAACATGATATTCTGGAATGGCGGCGGTCTTTCCTGTTCCATTCAATACCACTTGATAACAGAGTTGGCGCATGGTATCCGCCGTCTGGGGCGATAAAATCCGCTTTGCCGGCGGCATTTCATATTGATAGGTGGTTTCGCCGAAACGGTTCTCTGTTTTCTCAACAAAATAGGGTTGCACAAGATAACCGCCATTTGCAATGACCGAAAATGCCTGAACCAATTGCGGTATGGTAACGGCGATTTCTTGACCCATAGGCAAGGAGCCCATGCTCAAGCGCGACCATTTATCTCGGCTTCGGAATAATCCGACGCTTTCAAACTTAAAGTCTGTACTTGTCTTGGCGCCAAAACCAAAAAGCCGAATCCAAGATTCGAAGCGCTCCGGACCTACTTGAGCACCCAGTTTAATCATGGCAATGTTACTGGATTCTTCAAAGGCTCTTGAGAAGGGAATAACACCATTGGGATGGAAGTCTCGGATTCTGTGACCGTAGGGATTGAACGCGCCATTCTCGCAATTGATTAAGGTTTCAGGCGTGACAATGCCCAACTCAAGGGCTGCCGATGCCACAACAATCTTGAAGGCAGAACCCGGCTCAAATACATCGATCAAAGCTTTGTTTTTACGAAATTCGGCAGGAGTCGTCGCATAGTCATTCGGATTGAACGCGGGGCGGCTGGCAAGGGCATAGATAGCGCCCGTCTGCGGATCCATTAACATGCCCATGGCTGCTTTTGCTCCGACATCTTCCATGCGATTGTCCAATTCTTCTTCCAACATATTTTGAATAGTACAATCGATGGTCAGTTGCAGCATATCGCCGCCTTCGGGTTCTTTATAAGAAAAAATGCTAGAAGGCAGTATCTTGCGGGAACTATCTTTTCGACCTTCGTATTTGCCTTGTTGGCCGCGGAGATAGTCATCATAGGCAAGCTCCACTCCTTCGGAAGCTTTTCCATCTAAATTTACAAAACCAAGTAAATGGGAGGCTACATCGTTGTGAGGATAAGAACGGATAGACTCTTGCTTTATGTAAAGCGCTTTTCCAAACTTACTGATTATTTCTTCCAGCTCTTCCGTTTTAATGTTTCTTATCCATCGTTTTATAGGAAAGGTATCGCGCCGTTTTCCTGTGGAAGATTGGCGTGCGAGACGCGGAAGGATTTCATCTTCAGGTATATCTAAGTAGACACTGAGATAATTGGCCAATTCTTCAGGATTGCTGACATGATGTGGATTTACCCAAAGAGAAGGGAGTGGAAGATTTGTTGCTAATACGATTCCATTTCGATCGAATATTTCGCCCCGGGGCTGCTCAAGATATTGGACGCCAATGTGGTACTGCGCCTCAGAGGAGAGTTCTTTTCCCGGGAAAAACACGAGTTGGGTATGCCGTGCAAGCATGAATAGAAAAAGGCAGGCAAATAAACCGAAGAGTAATCGCAGCGCCTTTAGGTGGCGTTCAGATTGTCTACAAGAAAGGTGATCGTTTTCCGTGTTATAAGAATGTGTGCGGCCTTTCATCGTGTCACCTTTCCAAATGAGGTTCCAAGTGTATAGCGATAAAGGGGTATCCTATTCATCTTGAAGTCCCCCATGAACCTTTAAAGGGATGCCAGCATTTCTTCCAGTCCAAGGGATTGCAGTTCAGGATCTTCGGCACTTATGTCCGGCAATTCTTCCACGAGTACAGCTTCATCAGAGGCTATGGATATGTCCGTAACTTCCGCGGCTTCCTCTATTGCTTGAGGCTCTTTTGCGGCTTGTGCCAATGCAACAGTCACATCAAAGAATTGTGTGGAAGATGTTGCGCTGTCCTTCTCATAATCTGCCAGTTTGACAGTCGTAATAGACGGAGAAGATTGGGCAACCTCGAAACCTGCTTCTAAGGGTTCAATCACGTTAAGTTGAACAGATCGGTAGGCGACGGTTTTGAGTTGATCAATATCAGGGGCGACCATGCCCATCTCTTCCGCTTTTTTAATGGTATCGGCAATGCTTCCCCGAGCGAGGGACAAGCGCGATGATTCATTGCGAAATTCAGTTTCAAGGCGAAGAAATTCGTTATTTAATTCTGCCATGATACGATCATCAATTTGCACTTGGATGTTGAGGAACACATCAAAGATGATAAAAACAAAAAGTATACACGGCAAAGATATCCATTTTATCCATCCGAGAAGAGCGCGTTTGCGTTTGATTTCACTTGTTTGGATCATGGCAATACCCTTTCATGGACTATTGAATACATTCAAGAACCCGCATCTTCGCGCTCTTACTGCGCGAATTGGCAGCGGTTTCTTCTCTGCTGGGCTGTAACGGTTTTTTAGTGATAACACAGTATTTCGGTTGGATCGTTTCGGCTACTCGACCGTCAGGGTGGAGGCGGGTGGTGACCCGACTGAAGGCTTGGAAGCAATGTTTGACAACACGATCTTCACCGCTATGAAAAGAGATGACGACTAGCCGGCCACCGGGTTGTAAATGCGCCGCCGCCTGCTCCAGCCCTTTTTTCAAGTGGGTCAATTCATCATTGACGGCTATGCGGACTGCTTGAAAGACGGTTCTGATTTCTTCCGGCTCAGTCCTGACAAAGTCCAGCGCTTCCCGTACGGCCGCCGCCAAGTGCGATGTTCGGTACATTTGATTGGCTTTACAGCGGGATACAATGGCGCGTGCTATTCGTCCCGCGGGCCGGACATCGCCGTATTCTCTTAAAATTCGTTCGATTTCGTCGCTGTCCCAGCGCGCCAAACGACTGGCGGCATGATCTTCTTCCGTGGGATCCATGCGCATATCCAACGGACCGTCCAGATCAAGGGAGAAGCCTCGTTCTGACGCGTCGATTTGCATACTGGAAATGCCTGCATCTAAGAGAATACCGTCCACTGATTGAATCTCGAGTTTTTCCAACACGGACGGCAACTCGCTGTAATTGGCTTTGATTACCGTGGCCCATGGATAATTGGCGAGACGTTCCCGAGAGAGGTCGACCGCGGCAGGATCACGATCTAAGGCGATAAGCCGCCCGCCGGACAAAAGCGCCGCGATGCGTTCTGCATGACCGCCCGCTCCGGCTGTGGCCTCCACGTACACCCCATCGCGGCGTATTCGAAGTGCATGCAGCGCTTCTTCCACCATTACGGGAACATGTAATTGGGGGGACGGATCCATAAAATCTCTTTTCACTACGCCCCGTCCGTAAGCACAGGACAATTAAGCGGCCACCTTCGAATATTCTTTCATTGCCACCGATTCAAATTTGCAGATAGCAAATACACGGGAGAGTCCCATCAAATCTAAAAGGCGTCGGCTTTGTAAATTAAGACCAACTAATTTGATGTCGCCCTTGTTCATACGAAAATGACCTAAGTATTCCACAATGGTGCCAATACCTTCCGAACTCACAAAGGTAACAGCACTAAGATTGAGTACTAAATGATACTGGTTGTTTCGGACACATGCGGATATGGCATCACGGAGCAACTGGTTGACAGTCCCCTCGATTTCTCCATTCAGCCGCAACACGGTTACGCCATTTTTTTCAAAGTGCTCAATACCTATCATATCAGTTCTCCTCCATGGGTTCGGCGGCTTTGGATGCATTCATCCCAAATTCCTCGGCCGCCAATTGTTTATAGGTAGACGCATTACGCTCAAAATATTCATTCCACCGGGTGGAGCTCCAGATTTGTATATGATCTTCCAAACCCAAAATAGCCACATCGCGATCAATGCCCGCATATTCACGCAAATGTTCCGGAAGCAAAATACGGAATTGTTTGTCCACGTTCAATTTTACCGATCCCCCCACCAGAAAACGACGGAGATCCATTTTGCGCGGGTCAAGGGTGGCTTGAGGAATTTCTTCTGTGATAAGTTTTTCCCACCGAATTTTTTCAAAAAGAAAAAGGCAGTTGTCATAGCCCCGCGTAATATACCACGTGTAGTGATCTTTTGCTTCCATGATTGTTTTAAAGGTCGAAGAAAAATTCAAACGCCCTTTATCATCAATCTTGCTATGTGTTTCACCGCAATACATGGTTTAATCCGCGATTCGTTAGTTTCCACTACCAACCACTAAATACCACAAAATAACCTTCTTTTACCACGATTATACTAAAAGTTACCACAAAAGTCAATCCCTTTTTAAGACTATTTTTTTTTAAGTCCCGTCATATTTTAAAAGGTAAATTGTTGACAAATAGGATTTCCTTTTCAAAAGGGTGATTTTTAGGGCTTTTAAATCACCTGGTATATAGGGCTATTTTTTTTATACTCTAATTTCGATTGAAAATAAATCTATAAAAATAAGAAACAATCGTTGTGGAGGCTTTCTAAAATTCACCAAGAAAAAGTCATTAGACCTTGAGATGGTGGGACGAAACCGAAATATTTAAGTCTACTTATTTGTTTTAAATAGTAGTGTATTTGGATCGTTGCGAGGTGAGGGGTGTCCTACCAAATAGCGCTACGGAAAAGGAAAATTCTGCACACCAAAGGCCTGTTGTAGACGTGCTGCATAGCGGCGATTAGTGAAGGGGAAAAAATAAAGGACTGCGACGCCTCTTGTCTTTTTGTGGAGAAGGAGGGGAAAAAATGGGAATGAAGCGTGGTTGCCGCGATCGTGCCTACTCTTCGGAAAAGCCTTGAATTTTTTCTATAATTTCGTCAAGCATCATCAAGGTCATTAACTCACGACGGAGTTTCCCAATGTAAGCCGTCCCTTTAAAGTAGCCGCCATAGTAGCGGCGAAAAGAATAAATGCCGCGCCGTGCGCCGCGGAATTCAACATGTGTTTTCAAATGACTGATGCACATTTCTTTGCGCTCATCGAGGGAGGGTTCCGGTAATAGGATTCCATGATCCAAGTAATGCCGCATGGTGCGGAATACCCAAGGCTTTTGCATGGCGGCACGGCCGATCATGACCCCGTCTGCTCCCAGATTAAAACACGTTTCTACATCCTGAGGCGTACAAATATCTCCATTGGCAATGAGTGGTAAGTGGGGGGCAGCTTCTTTGATCTTTGGAATCCAACTCCAATCTGCTGTGCCGGAATAGCCTTGCACGCGGGTTCTGCAGTGTATGGTGAGGGACTGAATACCCATTTGTGCAAGCATGGGCGCCACTTCGAGAATGACGAGACTATTCTCATCCCACCCTAGCCGTGTTTTCACTGTAACAGGAACGGAGCTGCCTCGTTGCACCGCGGCAACGGCTGCGCTGAGCCGATCCAAATCGCGCAGCAAGCCCGCACCATCGCCGCGCCCGGCAATTTTTCGTACCCAACACCCACAATTCATATCGATAAAATCGGGGTTGCCCAAAGTTTGTGCTTGTGCCGCGGCGCGCTCCAAAGAGTCTGGATTGCTTCCGTAAAGCTGGATGCCAATAGGGTGTTCATCTTCGTTGAGTTTAAACTTGTTCAGCTCTGAGGGGACATTTCGGATGACAGCCTCGCAATTGACAAATTCCGTGTATAACACATCGGCGCCATAGCTTTTGCATAGCTTGCGGAAAGGAAGGTCAGTAACGTCTTCCATGGGAGCTAAGCAAAGGGGATCTTTGATATCAATGTTTCCGAATAACATGGGCGAAGCGCTCCGGTCGCTTATCGATCCTTTACGGTTTTGGTGTTTCGATCAAGGACTTCTTTGTAGATTGAAATCACAGAGGAAGCATAGGCGTTCATACTAAAGCGTGACTTCGCTGCAGTGGAAGCAGCATTACTATAAGCTCGGCGGCGCGCCGTATCTTCATAGAGTACGCGCATGGCATGAAGCAGTGCTTCAGGACTGCCGTCCGTGACCAATCCCGTTTCATGATCCGCTACGATTTCCGGGAGCATGCCGCGATCGGAACAGATCATGGCTTTGCCCATGGCCATTTTTTCGCGGACTGCGCGGCAGGTGCCATCCGTTCCCGGCGTCAAAAACAATCCGACATCCATGGCTTTCAAGGCGCCTACATAATTATCTTGATTCAAGTATCCGCTAAAGTGTACATGCTCCTGCAAGCCCAAGGATCGGACAGGCTCAAAGGCGAGTTCCTGTTGCTTCGTACCGCGACCGATGACGAGGAGCACCGCTTCCGGTACCTCTGCAACAAAAGAGGCGAAGGCTTTAAATAAATCATCATAGTGACGATGTGTTTGGATTCGGGCTACAATGCCCAAAACAAATGCGCCGTCGTCCAGCCCTAATTGGGCGCGCATATCGGGAAGGGCGCGTTCAGGATTAAAGCGTTGGAGATCGATAGCAGAATCTACGACATAGAATTTTTCAGGCGCAGCAGAAAATTGTACTTGATCGGCGTGTCGTGCCCGTTCCGATGCTTCGATAATTGCATTGCTTCGAAGCACAAGCTTTTTGTGTCGTCGTGTGTGTGAAAAACCGACACCTTCATAACTGGAGCGTATTACGGGAAGGTGCGGCATTGATGCCGTCGCTTTCAATGCGATTAGCGTGTCATTGTCAAGATGACAATGGATTAGGTCGTAATGTTTTGCTTGGAGATGCTGCCGCAGACTCCGTATATCTTGCCAGTTCCGCAGCGGGTGCCGATGTTTAGGCAGATGCAAAAAAGTCAGCGGTTCAATACCGTATTTGCGCGCCTCTTCTTGTACCTTATTGAATCCGGATCCCGTTCGTGGTGAGCAGGCAAAATCCAAGGAGAGCCCTTCCTCTCTCAGGGCGCGGCATAAATTGAGTACCAGTTCTGCGGGGCCTGTCCATTTGCCATTACTAAAGAGATGCAGCACATGGAGTGGAGGAGGGTTCATGGTGAATGCTCCTCATGTTGATCGGGGAAGGTCATGAATTAGAAGCCACCTTTTCCGCCTCTTCCAGCCGCACACTGACCAGCTGGGATACGCCCGGTTCTTGTTGTGTGACGCCAAAAATAGCATCGGAATGGGCCATGGTTTTTTTGTTGTGTGTGATCATGATGAACTGGCTCTTTGCCGTGAACTCATCGACCATGGTCAGAAAACGGGTAACGTTAATATCGTCCAGCGGCGCATCCACTTCATCAAGTACGCAGAAAGGGCTGGGCTTGGCAACAAAAATACTGAAGAGCAGCGCAATGGCGGTGAGGGCTTGTTCGCCGCCTGATAACAATTTGATGGTTAGCGGTTTTTTGCCGGGAGGCCTCGCTTCAATTTCGATGCCTGACTCCAGCGGGTTCGCTTCATCAAGCAAAAATAGGCGTGCTTGTCCGCCGTTGAATAGGCGCCGGAAATAATGTTTGAAATTATCCGAGATAGCGTTAAAGGTGGTCTGGAAAAGGTCTTCCGTCGTGGCATCAATCTTTTTCACCACGCCCAGCAATGTGTCCCGCGCCTGCACCAAGTCATTGTTTTGGGTCTTGAGGAATTGGGCGCGTTTTTCCAACACGTCGTATTCTTCAATAGCGCCGAGATTTACACTGCCCAAGCGTTGCAGTGCTTGGCGCTTTTGTTCGATTAATTTATCTCGTTCTTCTTCGTCGTATTCATCGGAACCCACGTCATCGTCGGTAAGCGACGCCAAAGCTAGACCGTATTCCATGGAGATGCGTTCTTGGAAAAACTCCATTCGATCTTCTTTTTGTGAACATTCCAATTCAAGTTTATGAACACCCCGTTGGGCGGCTTCCATTTTAACACGGCTTTCTTTCAGCTGCTGTGTTAATTTGTCGTTGGACTCGATCAAAAAGGCTTGTTCCTTTTGCGTTTCCAGTACTTCCTTATGCAGGGTGTCTCGGGTCAACGATATCTGCGCTGATTGAGAGACAATCGCTTTGATTTGTTCTTCAAAATCGTGTGCGCGCGTTTCCATTTCCTTTTTTAGGGCTTCTTGTTTTTGGGCTTGTTCTTGCATGTCACGGCTGCTTTTACGGGAGCGTTCATAATCGCGCTTCAGTTCCTCCAAAGCACGCAACAGCCCATTTTCTTGTACCCGCTTATCTGCGATGGTGTTGTTAAAAGAATCCAATTCTGCCCGTTGTTGCGCCGCATCACGTTGCGCCGTTTCCAATCGCTTTTGAAGCGTCTCATCATCGGTTTCCATGCCGCCTTTACGGGAATGGATCTCTTCCAGCCGTTCTTGTAGCGCACTTTTTTGTTTGTCCAATCCGAGAAGGGTGGTGTCAATTTCTGTTAAGGCAGAACGCTGACTGTCTGCCTCCGCCGTACGCCGTGCCAGAGCGACTCCGGTTTCAGACAATTGCTGGCGGAACCGGTGCTCTTCACTTTCAAAGGCTCTAATATTTTCGCCCAGTGTCGCAGAACGGTCGCTCAGTTGTTTCGCCCGGGCGGTCATCGTGTCTAAGGTCTCTTCGATTTGTTTGACCTTTTGCGTCAACTCTTCAATTTCAGAACTGCGCCTAAGCAATCCTTGACTTTCGCGTTGGGTGCGACCGCCGGTAACGGCGCCGGCGGGTGTGACGACTTCGCCTTCAAGGGTGACCAATCTTGGGAAGCGGCTTTCTTCCCGTGCAATACGGATGGCGTCATCGATGCTTTCCACAATCAGGGTGTTGTACAAAAGATATTGTACGGCAGGCATTAAATTGGATTCACACTGCACATAATCAACGGCTAGTCCGATGATACCCTTTTGATGTTTCAGACTCTTGCCATCGTCGGGGAAGCCGGGTCGGATGGTATCTAGGGGCAAGAAGGTAACTCTGCCCGCTCGTTTTTCTTTTAAAAAATTGATGGCGGCTTTAGCGTCTTCGGCTCTATCGACGATAATATTATTGATGTTGCCGCCGAGAGCCGCTTCAATGGCGTATTCATATCGTTTTTCTGTAGAGATCACATCGCCTACAGGGCCGATAATGCCTTGTATGCCGGGATATTGTTTTTGTCGCGCCATCATGATCGCGCGCACGCCCACGGCGAAGCCTTCGTAGCTGTCGCGCAATTCCACCAGCGATGTTAGACGCGCTTCCAAGCTGCTTCGGCTTTCACGCAATTCCTGCCATCGCGTGTTTAAAGTGACTATTTCCTTTTCAAGTTCTTTGCGCGCTACGATCGTCTCTTCTCGTTGTTTCACAGTCGACGCGAATGTTGTTTTGAGTTCTTCTTCGGTCTGCGTCAATTGATCAACCTGCACACCCGTTTCTTGAATCCGCTTATGAAGACCCTGTTGTTGTTCACGCAAGGTTTTCATTTGCGTATCTAGATTGGCAATGGTTACGCCTACCGTTTCTATTTCCGTTTGTATACGATTGCGCGTATTGGCGGACTCCACGCTAAGCCCGCGGAGCTCACCAATTTCTTTTTCTTTTTCCTGCAGCAGTCGTTGCGTTTTATCCGCTTCTTCTTGTAGGGCTGCCAAGGTGTCGCCAACCGCCTTTGCCTCTTTTTCGCTTTGCGCCAGCTGTTCGGCTGAGACACCCGATTCCGAATCCATTTCTGCAGATTCTTTTTCTAAGTGCTCCTTTTCCAAGGCGGCGGCTGTTGCGCGTTCTTGTGCAAATTCAATTTCTTTTTTAAAGAGCGAGATTTGTCCCTCAAGCCGCTCCATTTCAGAGGCGCTTTGGTGTTCACGGTCCCGACGTTCCGATAACAGACGGTCGATTTCCACGCGCTTGAGATTAATCCGTTCCAATTCCGCTTCTTGACTTGAGGTCTTTACAGTCAATTCTTGATAATGATCGACGGACTCTGAAAGTTGGGTTCGCAGGTCATCCACTTGTCCGCTTAGATCATTGTATTTAAGCCAAGCATTGCGAATTTCGAGGCTGCGCAGTTCCGTCGTTAATTCTCGGTGCCGTATGGCGGCGTTGACCTGCCGCTTCAAAGAGCGCATCTGTCGATCCACCTCAGCAATAATATCGTTGAGCCGCAACATGTTTTGTTCGGCTGTGTCCAATTTGCGCATCGCCATACGTTTGCGCGCCTTGTATTTAATAATCCCTGCGGCTTCTTCCAGCAAGTAGCGGCGGTCTTCAGGCTTGGTACTTAAGACAAGGTCAATCTTTCCTTGTCCGATTAAGGAGTAGGCATTGGTACCGATACCGGTATCCATGAACAATTCTTGAATATCGCGGAGCCGGCAGGCAGTTTGGTTGAGCAGATATTCACTTTCGCCGGAACGATAAACCCGCCGTGTAACTTCAACTTCGTTGTAATCAATAGGCAATTGTCCGTCTGAATTATCAAAAGTCAGGCTGACCTCCGCCATGCCAGTTGCAGGTCTTCCGCCGCTGCCGTTGAAGATGACATCTTGCATATGGGAACCGCGCAGTTCTCGGGCGCTTTGTTCGCCCAAGCCCCAGCGCAAGGCATCTAGTATGTTACTTTTGCCGCAGCCGTTGGGTCCCACAATAGCTGTGATCCCCAGGTCAAGATTAATTACCGTGGGATCGGCAAAGGACTTGAAGCCGTGCATTGAAATTCTTTTGAAATACATCTTCTATACCTATTAGAGCCCCTCGTACGGGGCTTGATGTTCAACGAAAATTATCTATGTAGGGAAGCCCGGTCATGCTCAGGATCCTACGGTGTCGCAGCCGCCGACCTCTCCACACATGACACAAAAGCTTTTTCTACGTTGATGCGAATGAAAAAACTTTTGTCACAGATCCTCCACTTCACGGATCCGTTCAATGGACTTTGCCTTTCCTGTTTGAGGATCGGCATCAACCAATACAGCATTGAATTGAACAGGTCCGCCGGCAAGCTCCCATTTTTTCGGCAGCCCGGTAACCAGTTTATCAATGATCATTTCCTTTTGCACGCCCAAAATACTGTTATAGGGTCCGCACATGCCAATATCACTGATAAAAGCGGTATGTTTGAACAACAGCCGTTCATCCGCCGTTTGCACATGGGTATGTGTGCCTACCACGGCGGTACACTTGCCGTCAAGATACCATGCCAGTGCCGCTTTTTCAGAGGTCGCTTCGGCATGGACATCGACGATTTTTATGGTCACCGATTCCGGCAGCGCTTCCAGTTCACGATCTACCGCAGCAAAAGGGCAATCTGTGGGCTCCATAAATACGCGGCCTTGCAAATTAATCGCCGCCACTTGTCGGCCATCAGCGAAGCGGTATAGGGCGGTTCCCTGTCCCGGTGCATGTTTCGTATAATTGGCAGGCCGGGCTACATAGGGACACTGGTTAATAGCGTTTACGAATTCCGGGCGCCGCCACGTGTGGTTTCCCATAGTAAATAAATGAACGCCATAGTCCCGAAGTTCATCTAATAATCGGAGGGAAGCGCCTTTGCCGTGGGCAATATTTTCGGCATTTGCGAGGACAAAATCAATGTGTCGGGATTCAATGAGCTTCGGCAAAAAGTGCCTGACCGCTTCACGCCCCGGTTTTCCAACAATATCACCAATACATAAAAGTTTCACAATAGCATCATGTCTTTTGGAATTGCATTCACACAGGCATAGTACAGCTGTCAAAAATGAAGACAGTTTCTCTGTAGGTACCTGCTACAACGACTAATTGAGAAGGTGAGGATTCAGCAGACCATTTGAAACTTCACACACTGACATTGTACCGCAGACTTCCTCCTCAATGCGAATAAAGCGGTAACACTAGCGAGTGAATAGATGATCAAAATCGAAGTACTTTCTTAGGGAGGAGAGCAGGATTTGGCGCTTGTCAATACAGAAAATATTCTATTTTGGGGCGCATCAGAAATAAAAGGTCTTTGATGTTGTCAAATATGATGAACTTGACGTATTATTATGGGCGATAGTATCTGTTTGTGGCATGTTTAATCGGTTGAGGGATGATTGGTCTCTGCCTGTTGTGTGTCTTGAAACCGGTATCTATCGTGTGGGTTGAAAGCGCTTTGCCGCATCTAAATTTCGTGTTAACAATAATTAAGTGTGTAGATTTGTGGAGTTAAGGATAGAGTTGTTTATGTTTGAAACCATTCAGATGGAGCCGCCCGATAGCATATTGGGATTAACCGAAGCTTTTCAAAAAGAATTGAATCCCCAAAAAATTAATCTTGGGGTTGGCATATATAAGGATGAACATGGCGAAACACCAACCCTGAATTCTGTAAAGCAGGCGGAAACACAACTCTTAGCCGCTAATTTACCAAAGAACTATTTTCCTATTGCCGGTGTGCCCGCTTTTGGGAACATTGTGCAACAACTTGTTTTTTCGAAAGAACATCCTGCCATCATGCAGAATCGTTGCCGCACTGCCCACACACCGGGCGGTACGGGCGCGTTGCGTGTTGCCGCCGATTTTTTATTTCGTTGCTTTGGCGCTGCAACGGTCTGGATGAGTACGCCAACGTGGGCGAATCATCCGGGCATTTTTGCCGCTGCCGGGCATCATGTAAGATACTACCCTTATTACGTAGATGAGACCAAAGATATTGATTTTCAAAGGATGCAGGAGAGCTTGAAAGAAGCGAAGAGAGGCGACGTGCTATTGTTGCATGCCTGCTGCCACAATCCCTGCGGCGTGGACTTGACCTTAGCGCACTGGGCGATTTTAGCGGAAATGATCAAGGATCGCGGTTTGATCGCAGTCGCTGATTTTGCCTACCAAGGCTTCGGAGACGGACTTCATGAGGATGCTGCCGGACTGCGGCTTTTGGCGGAGCATGTCGATGAACTCCTCGTATGCAGTTCTTTTTCCAAAAATTTTGGGTTATACCAAGATCGATGTGGTGCATTGACACTCACAGCGGGCGCCGCAGAAAGTACGGCCCGTGCTTTCAGTCAGGTAGAGAAAGTGATCCGTTCCAATTACTCCAATCCGCCAGCTCATGGCGCTTTAATCGTGAAGACTATCATGGAGAATATCGAACTGCGGCAGCTTTGGGAAAAAGAAGTGACCGTCATGCGAAACCGCATTAACGGGATACGTGCTTTGTTTGTGGACACCCTCAAAGAGGTTGGTGTAGATCAAGATTTTTCTTTCATAAAAGAGCAGCGCGGCATGTTTTCTTTCTCCGGATTGTCGCGAGAACAGGTGTCCTTGTTGCGTGAAAAATACGCCATTTATATTGTGGATAATGGCAGGATCAATGTGGCGGGAATCACCGAAGACAATGTGAAGCCTTTATGCCTTGCTATTGCTGATGTGCTGAAATTTCCTTCATAAGGCACGTTGCCATGAAGTGAATGTACTGCATGGCTTTTGTTGGATAAAGGAGAAATACGATGCAGGATATGTTTACAAATATTTTATTTGCAATGTTTCTGTGTGGGATTGCTGTGCTTGCAGGCAGTCTTTTCTTCTATTATCAATTCCTGAAAAAGCGTGCATTTATGGAGATAGCACATCGCTTCAAACTCCGTTATTATTACCGCAGTTATGCCATTCCCCGCCGATTTTCTTTTCTGGGAGAACAGCGGCGTGGGCGCGGTCGTCATGCCTTCAATATTTTGTTGGGGCGCTATGCGGGACTTGAAACGGTACTTTTCGACTACGGCTATAATACGGGGCTGGGCGCAGAAAAGAAATGGCATTATGGAAGTTTTGCAGTCATCTACCACGGCGGCAACTGTCCCCCCCTGCGCATTTATCCTAAGACCATGCTTCTCAGCTTGGGGGATATTATTGGCTTCGATGAAGTCTTTATCGAAAACGAAATATTCGCGGCGAAGTTCGCTGTCTTCGCAATGAATGAATCTTTTGCGCACACCGCCATTTCGCTTCCTTTGGTGGATTATCTTTTGCGCCACCCCGAATTATCCGTTGAAATTGATCCTGTTTGGGTGGCCGTGGGAACCAAAGATCCGCTTATCCCTGAGGACATTCCGCGCCGATTGAATCAAGTAGAGAAAATTCGCAAGATGCTGTCTTTCTGAGCGCTCCGCACGGCGAAGTTATTCGCCCTGTGACTCCGCGTATACGATCGCTTCCCGCATAATATGCAGCGCCTCAATAATTCTTTCCGTATCCTCATAGCCGTAAGAGAGGCGTAATTGATAGCGGCCTTCTTCAGTTTGGCTGCCTTGAGGGTGGACGCAAAACTCTCCCGGAATATAAATTACACGCCGATTCAGGTTGTCTTTCAACCCGTCAATTTCCGGATCCCCTGTCGTTCTTGACAGAAAATGAAAGAAGGGAGACCTGCGATCCGTTCGAATGCCTTTTAAATCCAGGTAGAAATAAAAGCCGCCCTTGCCGCCTCGTATTTTTCGGAGCCAAGGCGCTAAAAGTTGAGTGAGCGATGCTTCAATCTTTTTCGCTTTCTCCCGATAGCCTGCATTGACGCGGGCGAGTTGCTCTGCCATACCGCCGCGCAGCAGTGCCGCAGCAATTTCTTGATTGGTCAGCGGCGCACTGAATCCTATATCGCTGGTTTTTTGTGCCACAGCGTCCATAAAGGGACCCGACGGCCCCACCATAAAACCGATACGCAGCGCCGGTGCAAGGATCTTGGAAAGAGTCGCAATTTCATAGACTAAGCCGCTTTTATCCATCATCATGGCAGACTCCGGTTTCTCAACTGCCGGGTCATGGATAAGCCATTCATAGGCTTGATCAAAAAATAGGGGAATGGCGTGACCTGTCAAGGCGGACCAATAGCGAGCCATTTCAACCAAAGCGCGTTTTCGCGTGTTGGATAGGATGACGCCGCTGGGATTATTTACCGTAACGATGTAGAAGAACGATAAGTTTCGTACCGTCGCGCCTAAGGCTTTGAGTTGCTCTTCAAGGGCTGTTACAGAGATCCCCTCATCGTCTTCAGGCACAGTGAGCACTTGAAATCCTTTGCGCTCGAGATAGTCGCAGTAGATGTAATACATAGGATCGGCCGTGATTACAATGCCCGGCTCAAAAATATCTGCTAAGGCAGCAAGGATGCTGGTGGCACCGCTCGGCCCGATCAAAATTTCCTTTTGACCGAGAACTTCTTCAGAAATGTTGCCAATACCGTTGGACAAATAAAAGTGCCGCAAACTTTGGATGAGATTGGGAGAGCCTTGGGGGCCGCCGTAGTTGAAGGCTTGGCGATATACACCGGGATGGCCGCTCACTTCTGTCATGGCGTCACAAATCTTGGCAACAGGAATGGTTGCTTCATTGACATACCCAACACCAAGATTAATATCGATGTCATCCCGGAAGTCTTGTGCGAAATCGGCCATCATACTGTTGACCGGGGAAGGGGAAGTAGCGGAACGGCCATAAGGAGAAAAACGGTAATTCATGATGTTTTCTTCATGCTAAAAGGAAAATCACGGACTCAAAAGCAATAAGGTATTTTCAGCAAGAGTTGCGCAGCTATGCAATGCCGGCTAAGGCACGTGCAAGAAGCTTCGGTTTTCCAATAAAAAAAGCCCGCACCGGGAAAAGGAAAAACCGGGCGGGCAAAGCGAAAGGATAAATCTTTAGAAAAAAAGAGATTAGGCGTTGCGGCGGCGCGCTTTGACGCGGGCTGCTTTACCAACACGATCTCTAAGATAGTACAATTTGGCACGACGGGCGCGGCCTTCACGCACGACTTCCACTTTGGCAATACGTGGAGAATGGAGCGGAAACACACGTTCAACGCCCTCACCAAAAGCGACACGGCGTACCGTAAAGGTGGCATTGGCGCTGACCTTGCCTTTCCGGCCAATCACGACGCCTTCGTATACTTGGATTCGTTCTTTTTCACCTTCGACGATGCGGAAATGAACCCGTACTGTATCGCCGATGTTAAAAGACGGTATTTCATTTTCAGCTTTGCAAAATTTGTTTGCATATTCTTGTACCGCGTTCATGGTTCATTCTCCTCTAACTATAACTTTTTGTTTTTGCCGGTGTCGGCAGGTTTATTTTTTTCTTTATCTATATCGGTCAAGAGATCGGGACGGCGCAGCCGCGTAATCCGCATTGCCTCTTCCTTACGAAAACGCGCAATTGCGGCATGATCTCCATTTAACAACACTTCCGGTACCGCCGCGCCGCGAAACTGAGGCGGCCTTGTATACTGGGGCGGTCCCAAAATACCTTCATAAAAAGAATCGGTTTCGACAGATTCCCAATTTCCAACGACGCCCGGCAACATGCGGCTCACGGCTTCGATGACTACGAGTGCAGCCGTTTCACCGCCGCTCAAAACGTAATCGCCAATGGAAATTTCATCGGTCACCAAGAGTTCAGAAACACGTTCGTCCACGCCTTCATAGCGTGCACAAATCAGTACCATATCTGACCACGACGCCATTTCGTGTACCACGGTTTGATCCAAGCGTCTGCCTCTTGGCGAGAGCAAAACAACATGCTCCAAAGTATTTGCTGGCGATAGGCTTTCCACAGCAGCAAAGATTGGTTCACATTTCATGACCATTCCTGCTCCGCCGCCATAAGGCGCATCGTCCACTGTATGATGGCGATCGGTAGTGAAATCACGAGGATTAACTACGTTTACACCTAGTACGCCTTTATTGACAGCACGACCCAGCACGCCCACGGCTAAGGCAGGTTCAATCAATTCCGGAAATAATGAGAGGATATCTATCCTCATAGCACGCTCCAGCCACAGTTTGCACGGACAATCAACAATCCGGGCTTAAATCATCCATTACCAAGAAAGGCGTCACGTCTGCGACATGAATCACGTTCCGGCTTCGATCTACGCTCTTAAATACTTGATCGACAAAGGGCAGTGCCGCTGTACGTCCATCGAGCATCTCCAAGCGAACCACGCCGCCCGCCGGTGTATCAATCGTTTCAATTACAGTACCGAGAATCTGGCCGGAAGGCGCCATAACCTGCAATCCTGAAAGTGTCGATAAGCTGAACGACTCTTCCGCTTCTCCGGCATCGGAAGAGAGGGGCAAAAGTACCTGCGCATTG
>JAAYJI010000039.1 GCA_012523015.1 Candidatus Hydrogenedentota bacterium | reverse complement strand
CCTATGATCCCGGTAAGACTTCGGGCGTTGATGTGGTCCACGTGGAGTTGCTCAAGTACAACATCAACCATACCCAGGACACCGCCCTTATCAATCCCGCTACCGGCGAACCCACCGCCGAGCGCGAGAAATGGGTTCTCACTTACAAGGCCACGGACACCTCTGGAGAAGCATTGCCCAATAATGTCACGGAGCGCAAGGTGGTCCCCGTCCTTTTCTTTGATCGTGCGACCGGTGTGTTCATGCCCGTGCGCGAGCAGAGACTGAACTTGCCCCTGGAAGCGCTGCAAGGGATGTTGCCGGGAGAGCGCATTACGGTTGGCTCCATTACGGAGGATCACCTCGCCTTCGCGGCCGCTGAAGGTCTTCAATCGCTTCTGCAAAACCTTGCTGAACGCACCTACGACCAGGCGGGCAGTTATCTTGTTGATGGCTTCAACAGCTTCCTCGGAAATGTGGATGGCAGCGATGTCGAGGTCGTCACGAATGCCGGCCGCGCCTATATTCGGGGCTTCCGCTTCCATCGTGATTGGCCCAGCAGCACGACAGTGCCCAAGTCCGTCGCGGTGAAAGGGGTACGTGGCGAGCAAAAAACCTTCAATTCGACCAAGCGGCGCTACTCGCTAAACAATGGTCCCCTCCAGAGCACCACGCAAGTTGAGGGTATTGTCGAGATTACGGCCAACGTCACCCGCGGGTCCGTAAGCGGCGGCGAGGATTTGCTTACACCGAATCCCGTGGTGGATATCATCGAAGTAAGCCAGGGCGCTACCGTTTACCAAAAAGGCGTCGATTGGCAGCAGTCCGGCAACAGCGTGGACTGGCTGGGCTCCGGCACTGCCCCGGCCATCGGCACAACCTATACGGTCCGCTGGACCTACACGAAACAGATGCTCAAGAATGTGGACTATGTGGACGGTGGCTGGTTCGGTGTATCGGGGCATCCGTCGGCCACTACCTATCATTATGTCGTCACTGCCTTTGACGCTGCGGGCGAGACGATCTTCAATGCAAGCACCGTTCTTTCCGCCGTAACTCCCTCACGTGGACTAAACCTGCTTACCTGGCTTCCGGTGTCGGGGGCGCAGGGCTATCGCGTATACCGCGCCACAAATCCCGGCAGCCGCACGAATTTCTATCGTCTCATCGAACTGGGGCCGGAAGCCATCAATTATGTGGATGACGGTGTCGAAACGACCACATCTTCGGTACCGCCCCAAACCTCGCCAACCACCCTTAGCATGTCCGCCTTTTCCGTGGCGCCCGGAAACACGGATCTTATCAACTTCGGCCGTACCGGTGTGGGCGACCAACCCATTCACGGCTCTAACTGCAGCATTGACTACAAATATTATCTCGGCCGACGCGATATCATTTACGCGACGACTTCGGAGATTAAGCGGCTGGAAGGTGCTCCCGCCGATACCCCGAAACTCCCGGTTCTGCCGGATGGAGCGCTGGGCCTGTGCAGCATCGAATGCCCGCCCAACTCGACAGAACTGGTGGTGCGCAATTTCGGGCTTACCCGTATCACCATGGACCAGATCCACGACATCATCCAGGATGTCGAGGCGCTTAAATACAACGATGCCCAGTATCAGATGAATAACGACCTGCAAAACCGCGATGCCCAGACCAAGAAGGGCATCTATTCGGATGACTTTTCCAACGACGCCCAGTCAGACCGGTATCATCCGCAATGGAGCGCGCGCATTGACCCGAATCGGCGCTTTGTCGCCCCCGACCGGACGGGCACACCGAATCTCCTTGCCGTGGATTATGGAAACAGCGACGCATCCTTCAGCGAAGGACTCGCAATGTTGCCTGCGAGTGAAACGGTGCGCATCAACCAGACCAAGTACTCGAACACCAAAAATATCAATCCCCACGCCCTCTTCGAAAAGCCCCGGTCGCGTATCGAGGTGTCCCCAAATACTGGCCGCCGCGGCTTCACCGATGTCCATGTGCGCGGCATGCATTTCACGCCCAATGCTTCCGATGTGTCCGTCTATTGCGACAATAAACTGGTGTTGTCCGGCCTTACCGCGGACAGTACGGGAGCGCTTACCGCAATGTTCACCATCCCGGCGGACGTGCGCGACGGCACCCGTATCGTGTTAATGACGGATGGCGCCTACGAAGCCAAGGTGGGCATGGAAATCAACGCACCGCTGGATATCTCCCGCATCCTGCGCGTTGCCAGCGGCGAGGAAGATGGCGCAGGCAGTCAACTCGCCGCCTCGCCCGGTGAAACGCTTCTCATGCGTATCCTTCGCACGGTGGTCACAACCTTGCTCTGGAAGGTGCGCACCTTTCCGACCCGTGTTGACCCGTTGGCGCAAACTTTCCGCTTCGAGCAAAATCAGGTGGTTTCGGGCGTCGGTCTTTTCTTCACGGCCAAGGATGCTTTCCAGCCAGTCAATATTCAGGTGCGTGGGGTGACGAACGGGCTGCCCAATGGCACCGTGTTCGCCGAAAAAAGCATTGCCCCCGCCGATATCGTGTTTAACGATGAGACGCGCATCAATTTCGACGACCCCTTCTACGCCGAGGCAGGACGGCGCTACGCCCTGGTCATTGGCAGTGAGAGCCCGCTTTATGAGGTGCGGGTTGCTCAACTCGGCCAGATGGGACCGGATGGACTCATTACGCGCCTTGACTATACCGAGGGCGCACTGTTTGAAAGCGCCAATGCCGAAGCGTGGACGCCGCTCCCGGACACGAGCCTCACCATGAAGGTGTACGGGGCCGACTTCGACCTTGACGGCATCGTGCAGTTTCAGCCCATAACCGGCGTCCAGTTCTCTGAACTCAACATTGATGAATACAGTGCCATCCCCGAAGCCTGCGCCATGCTCTGGGAGTATTCGACTGACGGTGGCGCGACGTGGGACGCTATCGTACCGGCCGAGGAGGAACGACTGCCGAATCTCGCCACCCAGGTGCTGGTCCGGGTGAATATGACAACCAACGCCGCGAACGATACGCCTGCATTGAGTTTCAGAGATGTCAATCTCATCGGCTATCTGAACGCCACGGCGGGCACGTACATCAGCCGGGAGAATGAACTCACCCAGGGCGTCGCCTCAACGAAGGTATACGCGCAGATGGATATCCCGAGCGGGACAACCATCCAGTGGTTCTGCAGCAATAACGGCGGCGCCACTTGGGAGTCCATGACCATTGACGATACCCGTCCCATCACGCATGAGTGGACCGAGTATACCCTGTCGCGAACCTTCACCAATAACACCGGCAACCGCGTCCGCTACAAGGCGACCATGACCGGTACGTCCTTGGTCTACCCCCGCATACACACGCTCGGCGCAACGCTGTCGTGAACGGGTGCCTGGTTTTCTAGTGTCTAGTGTCTTGTTTTTCTGGTGTCTGGTTGCTGGTTCGAAGAACTCCGGCAACCAGACACCGACCAACTAGGCACCAGAAACCAAGTAACCAGAAACCAGCCTTGCTAGCAACTAGCCTTGCTTCGATAGGTAGTTTATGAAGCCGCCGATGAGGCGGGAAGAAGAATGGCAAAGGGAGTAGCAGTGTTCAAATTGCTCCTGCGAGATATACCCCAATTCGAGAGCAACGTACAGATGGCTCTGTACTTCGAGTGCAGAGCCATTGGCCATGGCGAGGAAGCGCATGAAGTCCTTGCGGCTGGCACGCCCAAAACCTTCGGCCACATTCGCCATAACCGACACAGCCGCGCGCCGCATCTGGTCGCGCAAACCGAAGTCACGAGAGAACGCTTCCTCTTGCGTAACCTGGTATATGGCGACCGTCAGTTTCTTCGCTTCCTGCCATCCCTGGATATCTCCGAATCGCTCAATCTTCATGCGAAAACACTACACCACAAACCCCCGTCTCTTCAACCAGAAACTCTTTAGCCAGAAACTCTTCAACCAGAAACCAACTAACCAGAAACAAGGAACCAAGCGAATGCTTGTAAAACGCCGCGGCGGGATGACGGAATACATCCCATCCCCAAAAGAAAAACGTGAAGCCCTGGTGCGCGACCACTTCATTGAGGCAGTCGAACTGTTGCATAAACGACTCAGGTGTATCGAACAGGAATTTGGGCTGCCAGTGGATGATGCGCAGGCGTGCGCGTTGCTACTGGAGCGCATCCGTGAAGAGGAGCAACGGATACTCAACCTTAACCGGGACTTGCAAAGCACCCCTTCATCAGAACCTTAGAGAACACTTCTCTCCGAACTTGCACAGCGTAGCCGCCATAACCAAAGTTCTTCAGGTGATTCTTACCCGGCGGGCGTCCTTCCAGTATTTACGCTTGAGCCGCGTAAGTCCCCGTGTTTGGCTGGGTTGGCTTGCAACAGCATAAGTTCTTTTGCGCCAACAGGTTGCATTCCAATCCAGCGTGTTCTTTTTCTTGACTTCCACCTCCGAACCAAGCGTTCATTGTCACACGACGGCAAAAGCAGCCGCCCACGAGAAACCAGAAACCAGGAACAAGAAACCAGAACACAACGGAGCGAAGCGACGATGGACATGCACGAGATAAGATTCGGGGTCGAGATTGAAACGGTAAAGCGGACGCGGGAGCAGGTGGCCCGGGCCATCCACTCGGTGGTTGGCGGTACGGTCCGATACATCGGCCAGCCCAACTGCTACGACCCCTGGGAGGTCGTGGACCTGCACGGGCGGCATTGGAAAGTGGTCGCTGACGCGTCGCTCAGCCACGTGCCCTTCCACCTTCGCGCCGAGGTCGTAACCCCGGTTCTGGAGTACGAAGACCTGAAGCAGTTTCAGGAAGTCGTCCGCGCCATCCGTCGCTGCGGCGCACAGGTAAACACGCAGTGCGGCATGCACGTCCACATTGATGCCGCCCCCTTCGACGGACGCCGCCTGGGCAACCTCGCCAAGATCGTTTATAAGCAGGAGCCTCTCATTCTGCACGCCCTCGGCATCAGCGATGAACGGCTCCGCCGGTTTACACGCCCAGTCAACGAGGAATTCATCCGCCGCGTGGAACGACAGCGCCCTCAAACGAAGGACGAACTCAACCGCATCTGGTACGGCTATCACAACGCGCATCCGCAACACTACTGTTCGACCCGCTACCACGGCGTGAACCTGCATAACGTCTGGTATCGCGGCACGGTGGAGTTTCGCTGGTTTGAGGCCACCCTCCATGCTGGCAAGGTGCGCGCCAATATCACCCTCTGCCTCGCCCTCGCCGCCAAGGCCCTGAACGGACGCGCAGCATCGAGTCGCAAGCGAAGCTTCGACCCGACGAGTGCCAAGTATGACTTCCGTGTCTTCCTGCTTCGCCTCAATCTGAGTGGAGACGAGTTCAAGGCGGTGCGCAAGCATCTGCTCGCGAATATGCCCGGCGATGCGGCCTTCAAAAACGGGCGCCCCCAACCCACGTCCGAAACGCCAACGCAACCGCATGTAACTGCATGCTGAAAGGAGAATCCCCAATGAAGATGGTCATTCGTAACACGGATAAGAATGGACAACCGACGCTGGAATCCGGCCGACAGATTGAAGGCGCCAACTGCTTCGCCCTGGTTGAACAGATGCGCGCACAAACGCCTTTCACAGCCCGGCAAACGCCGGATGAGTACATGGAGGACCTGCTGACCCGATTGCCGGACAAGCAGCCCCTGCGCGGCGGCACACCAGAGGAGCGCGCTGCGGACTTCCTCAGCGCCCTCGCCACAAACGGCTACGTCGAATTCGTGGCGGATAAGGTGGATGATGCGGTTGACGTTACCCTCGTCCTGGAAGACCCGGGACCGGTGCACATCCCCGGCGAGGTGCTGGACGACCTGGAGATCATCCGCCGCGATGGACACACGAACATGCTGGACTGGCCTACTGTGGCGCGAATTGCCGACGCCATGGGCATGGACAAGACCGCGGCGTGGGTGCGCACCCATCAGCGGGACTACTCTGCGGGCATCTTCCGCGGCTTTGCGGCGGACAAGAAAGGCGACCCATCATGTGCGGACAAGTAGGGCTTATCTTTGGCAAGAAGCGTCGGCGCGCCAGCGAGCGCGACTATCTGTGCCAGGTGTTCACGGAAATGCTGCTGCACGCCGAGTCGCGGGGGCCTCATGCCACCGGTGCTGCCTGGCTTAAAACTGACGGCGAGTACAGCATCCTGAAACGGCCGGTTCCGGCATCCGAACTCACGGTGTCAGACCTATTTCAAGAAACGCTGGAAGGGGTTGACAACCGGACCACCGCGCTCCTGGGGCACACACGCTGGCGTACACGCGGCAGCGAGGCCAACAGTCGCAATAACCATCCTATCCGGGCCGGGGCCATCCTCGGCACGCATAACGGCACCATCTACAATGCGGACCATCTCTTTGTACGCCTGGGACTGCCCCGCTTCGCCGAGGTGGACAGCGAGGGCATCTTCCGCCTTGCCGACCGATTTTCCCAAGAGAGCGCCGTCAACCGACCGGGATTCAAGCGGGCACTGACGCTCTGCCGCGGCCAGATGAGCGCCGTGTTGGCCTCACGCTTCGCGCCCTGGACCATCCTCGTCCTCACGGGCAACAAGCCGCTCAGCCTCTATTTCCACCGACAATATCGCGTTGTGGCCTATGCCAGCGAAGCGGGATGGTTCGAATACGCCGTCGCCAGCGAGAAAGGCTGGCGCCCGCTCGAAATACCGCCCATGACCATGATGCACTTTGAACATCAGGACATCGCGAATTTTGGAACCGAACCCTTCCGGTTTACCACACAGGAACAAAGGCTCAACACCACCGAAGCTACAGGAAACCCTAGGAAAATACCCGTATGATCCCCAAGAAAACCCCGTCGAAGCACACAACGGACAATGACAAGCGCGAACCAGTCATCACCCTATTCGTCTACGGGACTCTCAAACGAGGCTTTCCGAACCACGATCGCTTCTGCCGCAACGCCATCGCCATCCAACCCGCCACCGTCTGGGGCCGACTCTACGACCTGGGCGCCTATCCCGCCCTCGAAGTGCCGGAAACATCCATCCTCGCCCACGGCACCGCCGACACACGCGCCGGCGCCGCCACCCAGGCCCGTCTCAACGCCCACATGCCCCAACACGCGGCAAACACCCCACCCCTCGGCGACTGGGACCGCATCCACGGCGAATGCATCACCCTGCCCGACCCAGCGAAAAACCTCCCGCCTATAGACTACCTCGAAGGCTTCCGACCCGGAAGGCCCAGCCTGTATCAACGGATCTTAATATCGTTGCCATCATTCGTAACTTATAGATGTGCATGGATTTACAGTGTCAGAAATAATGTCAAGAGGCATCGTATTGCTACTTGGTAATCAGCGTTATGCCGGCATGTTTGCCGGCATAACTATACCCTTGACAAAAAGCAGCGGATTGTGATACACTTTGTTATGCCGGCATGTTTGCCGGCATAACAGGAGTGTGTTAATGCCTACATTGAGATTTTTTACACCAAGTGCCGACGTTGCCGAAACAGCGGAATCAGGCTTTCGCTTTGGCAACAAAGGTACGCACACGAGCCGGACCATGATGTTGTCTGAGTTATCCCAGGTCATGGTGACTGTTACACCTCGTTCGGCGCGAACAGTATATGTTTCTGCAGTGATTGAGGATAATTGCCTCGGCAAGCCAACGGCCTCTACACGACGCTTAACGCTACAGCGCCTTAGCGAGCTTTACGCGCTTGACCCCAAGATTCCCCTGTTTCGTGTATTCCGCAGCCTCTGGGAACACGCCGAGGACAGCCATGCACTTCTTGCGTTACAGTGCGCTCTTGCCAGAGACCCACTACTGGTAGCAACGGCAGACGCTGTTCTTCAACTCGGAATAAATGCTGAATTTCTTCGCGATCCTATGAGGCACGGGATTCGAGCAGTTGTTGGTGAACGGTTGAATGAATGCACCTTGGACAAGGTGGTCCGAAACGCTGCCAGTTCCTGGACCCAATCCGGGCACCTTTCAGGACGCGCGCTCAAGATTCGACAACAGGTAACCCCCACGGCGGCAACGATTGCTTTCGGTCTTTATCTCGGATATCAGAGTGGATTTCGCGGCAACGACCTTTTTTCTTCAGGGTGGATAGCCGTGCTGGATTGCAGCCCGACACAAGCGAAAAACCTGGCATTGGAAGCAAAGCGTCTCGGCCTTATTGATATTAGAATGGCAGCAGATGTCATAGAGATTGGATTCAGTCGTCTCGAGAATCTAAAAACAAGGGGATAGCCTATGTCGCGCATCGAAGAGTTGGCGGAACACTACGCAAAGCATATTGCCACGCCCTGGCAACGTACCGTGGCCGGAGCGCAACGGGTCATTATGCTTGTATACGATAAAGAACTTGAGCGAACGCTCCGTGCTCGAAAGATGGCCTTCGAAAACGCGACGCGACAGGCCGGCCACGAGTGGTTCGAAGTTGACTTGTCGGATGCCTTTTCCAAATGGATGGCGCAAGACGAATATCGGGACGCTTATTTCGAATCCCCCGAAGACTTGCAGCTCAAACTGGATGCGGAGTTCCCCGACTTTCTGGCCGAGTATTTGCGCGGGACCCTCCTTCGTATGGAAGTCACGGACAAGTCCGTGGTAGCAGTTTTTGGGCTCGGGGCGCTGTTTGGCTTTACACGTGTTTCCGAAGTCTTGAAGTTAATTGAAGGCGATATACGCGGGCGGCTGGTCTTGTTCTTCCCCGGACAACTGGAGGGCAACAACTACCGGCTGCTCGACGCGCGCGATGGATGGAACTACCTGGCCGTACCGGTCACCTTGCACAGTGAAGGAGCATGGGTATGAAGATAAAAGATGTATTGCAACGCGACCCGGCACAGCACGGGCTCATCAACCAGGGTCAAGCCCGCATCGTGGACACAAGGAACGAGCGCGCTTTGGAGGAGTTGCGCGGTGAACTTTCCACTTTCGTCTGCGAAGGGCAATACGCCGAAGGCGTGATTAAGATTATCCGTTCCTTCCTCGACGACCTCACGCGCACCAGCCAGCGCGCGGCCTGGGTAAGCGGCTTCTTCGGCAGCGGCAAATCGCACCTGCTCAAAATGCTCTGCCATCTCTGGCGCGACACTGAATTTCCCGACGGGGTCAAAGCCCGGGCGCTGGTGCCGTCCATGCCCGAGGAACTGCGCGCGCTGCTGCGCGAACTCGATGTCGTGAGCCGGCGCGAGGGCGGCCTGGT
>JAAYJI010000038.1 GCA_012523015.1 Candidatus Hydrogenedentota bacterium | reverse complement strand
GGATTCATTTGAGCATATAAATAGTCTTCTCGGCTGCATTTGAGTTCGACATAGTCATCAGCTACCAAGCGATGGCCTCGTTCGACAAGTTCCAAGGCGGTTTCACTTTTTCCGATGCCCGCCTTACCGACAAGCAGACATCCAATGCCGTAGACGTCGACGGCGGTGCCGTGACAGGAGGTTTCCGGCGCGAATTCTTCACTAAGAAAGAGGATGATGCGGCTGATCACTTCAGCGGTGCTCATGGCCGTGCGCAATACAGGGATACCATTTCTATTGCACATATTCAGGAAAACAGCGGGCGGCGTCAAGTTACGGGATAAAACAAATACAGGGATTTCAAAGGAAAACATGTTGGCAAGAACCGTAGCCAGTACGGAAGGCTCCATGCGCTCCATGAAATGAATCTCTGTGTTCCCCAAGATTTGCACGCGATCATTGGCAAAATAATCCAAGTAGCCGCTCAGCGCCAGCCCCGGTCGGTTCACATCCCACGTGCATACGGGACGCCCGGTTCCTTGGAATCCTGCCAGCAGTTCAAAATCCAATTCTACAGTAACATAATCGAGTAGTCTGGATACGGGGATATTATTTTTCCGTTTGATAAGCAGCGCGTTAAAATCCATCTGCCTCTTTCATGCAATTCCAATTTGCGGCCGTATCCGCGGAGATTCGGAATTTAATTAATAGGCCGGTTCAATTAGGCCGTAAGTATTATTTTCGCGGGTATATAAAACATTCACTTGCGAGGTGTCGGCGTTCGAAAAAACCAAGAAGGGCTCATCCACAAGATCAAGCTGCATCATGGCTTCATCAACGGTCATGGGCTTCATACTCAGTTTTTCGCGCTGCACAATATGGTGTGTAGACTCGCTATCCTGGGTATTATCTTCTTGCTCCGCTTCTGAATTCATACCGAGTATGGCGTGACTATAGCTAAGCCCGAAACGATCGGGCCGCTGTTGGTGACGGTTAATCCGATCTTTGTATTTGCGGACCTGTTTTTCCAGCTTTGACATGACCGTGTCCAAAGAAGCGTACATATCGGAAGACACTTCTTTGCTGTGGATGCGCACACCATTGGCGTGAAGACTAACCTCTGCTATATGCCGATGTTTCTCCACATCGAGAATTACATCGATATCAATAGCCTTGTCAAAGTGAATTTTGAGTTTTTTCACTTGACTCTCAATATACATCCTCAGCGCCTCCGTCATCTCCATGTGACGACCCGTGATTGTTAAATTCATAAATGATTTCTCCTCTATCAATCCAATAATCGTACCAACAAAAGCATATCACGTATAGAAATATTCAGTCAAAATATCGCCCATCTCCAAAAATAGGAGGAAAGAATATTTCAACATCCTTTACGTTCTTTTATATATAACGAGAATCTTGTCAAAATAAACAACAATAAAGCTTTAAAAATTTTCCACGGCGCCAAGACTATCAGAAATAAGGTGGAGAAGCTGCTTCGATTACGGAAAGATCGAGAGAGAATAGATCGACGGTGTTCATCAAAAAAAGATAGGTCGAGTTGTCGCCACGACAGAAATAGGAACCCAACAAAAAATTTTGTGTCCCCCAAAAGCGCACAACAAAAAAATCAAGTTCTCCTTTTTGTCAAGAGTTTACTTGGCCATGCAGAGAGGCACCCTCGGGCTTGCGCAGGAATCAAAGCACGAAAAAACGTTTTAGTACCTCTGAAAATCAGTGAAGAAGAAAGGTGTATAACAGAGCCGCAACTCGATTTTATACCGCTATAATTGACTGAAATAATTGTCTGCCCTCGGCTTGAGATACTGAGCTCGACTTTTCGTTTCTCCACATCTCTTTATTCGTTTGTTTCTCTGCCCTAAATTTGCTAGAGTAAAGTCTTGACAAAGTGGGTTATATTTGATATTATAGGTAAAAGATCAGCGACCTCGATTTTTTGAAGGGTTGCTAAAACAAGGAAAATTGAAGGTAAACGTAATAGTTAATCAGCGTCAATTTTTGAATCGGTCTTCCTGTGAGGACCGCTATGGACAGGAGGGATCGGCACTTGGGTTTTCGTAAACCAAAAAAGGCCATTGGACTTGACATCGGTACCCATGCTGTTAAAGTGGTGCTTATGTCGCGGTCTAGAGGACGCCTGAACATAGAACAGGCGGGGTTTTCTCGCGTTGATCGCAATCAATACGAGAACGACCCTGTATTAGCGCAAACACTTGCCATTTTGGACGCCACCTCAAAAATCCAAACTAAAAATGCTTTGGTTGTGGCTTCTTTACCCGGTCAGACCGTCGTTGTTCGCTATCCGCGCCTTATTGATATTCCTCGTGATCAATTGGAGAGTACCATTGCCACGGAGGCGGCCAACAACATTCCTTATGATCTCAACGATGTGTTTATGGATTGGTCTGTTCTTGAAAAGTATCAAGAAGATAATCGTGAGGTCACCAAGATCTTGATCGTTGCCGCCATGCGCGAAGTGATTCGAGCGCGTTTAAAATTGTTGAGCAATGCCGGCGTGACCTGCGGTATTATCGGCGTGGATTCCCTTGCCTTGTCCGACGGCGCAGAGGCATGCAACTTATACACAAAAACCGAATCGGTTGCCATCATTGATATTGGGCTGTCCTCGTCTACCGTTCATTTCGTTAAGAACGGCATTTCAAACTTTATTCGCGACGTCAATTGGGGTTCCCGCGAATTAATTCAAGCCGTTACCAAAGCGCTTCATTGCAGCCAAGAAGAAGCGATGAATCTCATTGAGCAGTTTGAGCCGCCCGAAACATCTGCCGACTGGGAAGGCTCCGCTACCATGGTCAACACCGATACGGGCGAAGTGCCTTTAGCGGAGCTTCCGGGCACGGGCGATTTTAGTGGTTCTCTACTGGATCCCCTTGATGAGGAAGATGCCTTCGCCATGCCTGAAAGCAGTATTCCTGTGGCGATGGAACATCAGCGGGAAATTCAAATACAAGAAGCGGTAACAGGTCCGCTCAATCGATTTGCTATTGAATTGAGACGTTCCTTCGACTATTACGAACACCAATTATATGAACACCCGGTGGATAGAATTCTTCTGTCCGGCGGGCTAGCCCGTTTCCCTTTGCTGGCCAACGCCTTGGAAGAAGAATTAGGCTTTGGTGTTATTGATATTGCCTCACCGGTCAACAGTGCCGTCCATGTTCCTGCAACAGCGACTGTGCAGCAATTGCTCAACCATCCTGCACAGTTCATGGTTGCTGTTGGTCTGGCGACGCGTGGCATGGTGGATTTATGAGGATGCCGAAATTATGATAAAGATCAATCTGCTTCCCGTCGAGTTACGGCCCATACAGCGCACACCGCTGCCTCATATTTTTAGCTTGGTTGTGCTGGGTGCAACGATTATATTTTTGGGCAATTCTTTTGTCAGTCTGCAGACGAAATTGAACAGTGTGGAACGTCAAGTTAAATCGACGCAAAAGAAACTTGACGCCTTAGAATCGACCGTTCAAGAATTTGAATCATTACAGAATCAAAAAGAAATGCTTCAAAAGAAGATTGGCGCCATTCAAACGATTCTCGCCGATCGATGGGTCTGGTCTGAACATTTGCATCTTTTGGCTACCTTAACGCCTGAAAATATTTGGTACAAACGGATTCGTGTTTTATCGCGCAAATTTACCGAAGAACGGCCTGCCATCAATTCGAAGACGGGCAAAGAAGAAATAGACCCCAAGACCGGTAAAGTGAAGACTACGCGTATAAGTGTGGATCGCAGTGTATTAGAAATATCAGGCTATGCCATTGATGACGAAACGGGCCTAAGCAGTACGGGAAGTTTGGCGACGAATACGACCATGGACGAAGATTTTTCACGGTCTTTTTCGCTGCAAACTTCCAAAATAACGGATACAGAATTTGATGGCTACCCGGCTCGTGAATTTACCTTTGAATATTTAATTAACGGCTAGGGATCATAAACCACGACTCCGGCCTATGAGAAGCTTCATAGGTTGGAAGGGAAGTCAAAAGGTAACGATAGCATATGACGGACATACAACAAGGTAAAGTGACGCGACAAGACTTGATCTTTGTCGCAACAGTGATCCTGATTGCCGCGCTGCTCTTTGTCGCATTTTATTTTTTCGGATATCGCAGGATCAATCAAGCTATTGATACGCGTAGTGATGATCTCAAAACGGTGCAGGCTAATTTGAAACAGGCGGAAGAAGTAAACAAATCCATTGATCTGTTGCGTGAAGAAGCACAGGAAATGAAAATACTGGTCGATATCTTTGAAGACCGCCTGCCCGACGAACGAGAAATACCGAGACTGTTAAATCGCTTTGAGTTGCTGGGCGCAGAAATAGGGTTGCGTGTGCAATTGTCATCGCTGCCTACTTCCACCTCGGGAGACACAGAAATTATTCCTTATAAAGTGACGGCATACGGGCAATTCCACCAGATCGCCACTTTCATCAATATGCTTGAGCGCGATGAGCGTTATCTCAAAGTATCGGAATTGGATATTAATGAAGAAAAAGACGGTGTTTCCTCCGCGTCTTTTATCTTGAGTACATTCAGGTTTATCAGTAAAGCGGACACCTCAAAATGAATGAACAAAACAAGAAGCAAATTATAATGGCCGCTGTTCTCGGCGTCGTATTGGTCGGTGTACTTG
>JAAYJI010000037.1 GCA_012523015.1 Candidatus Hydrogenedentota bacterium | reverse complement strand
GATCTACCCTGTTCCACTTCTCATATTTTTTGTCGTACTCTTGAGGCTCAAGAAGCTCTACAACATGCCCGCGAAAACAAGCGAAATCAAGCTTGTCTGAAATCGGGTTCTTGTTATAAGCTTTTTGGATATCTCTCATCATTGAAGGTTTTTCTGCAATGAGAAGTGCTTTCATCCTTATCTCCTTTCATTAGTATTTTTTTCGCAATTGCTCTCCTTTTGTTTCGTATAGGTATTCTATACGGTAGGAAGGAAAAATATCAAAAAAAAACAAGCGCTTGGCAATTAGCGCGCTGTGAATAAGGGCTATTTAGGATATTTTACCTATGGCGGGCATGATGTAATACTTGGCATTTTTCATGGCACTTTCCTTAACTAAAGCGAGGGCTTTGCGATTTGGATAGATGCCTAAAACAATGGGTTCCTTGGTTTTCTTCTCGTAAATCATCATGTTTAAGGAGTTGAGATCAATCGAGAAATCGATCTTTAAACCCACGCCCTGACGCTGAAATACATTCAAAAACAGTGATAAAAGCATTAGGGCCCACCGCAAAGGCGGCCTTCCTAATCTTTGGCACTTGCCCCACTTCTGAAACGCAGCAAACCACAGCATTGTCAATGCTTTCGTTATCCGAGTTGGTACGATTCACAGCTGACTCCCTCCCGGTTGCCTCGAAAATAGCAGCTTCAACCATGTTTGGTAAATTTGTGGCTATTTGCACTTCTCTCTTATAATGCATTCTACTGGTCATCTGGTTTAGAACTTGCGCACAAATAAAGCCCGCATTACTTTCGTTTTTAGATTGCACCCATTACATCTTTCGTGAACTACCCGATATTAAAATACCGAGCTTCCTAAATCCCTTTCAACTCACAGTGTAGCAACCTTTAAGACTGCAGAACGGCATTCGGGGATACTGGAAATCTCCTTTTCAACATCTGCAAAAAGAACCCTTTTACTCCAAGCTTTTGTTTTTGAATTATATCGGTACCCAAGAGGCTTTAAAACGTCTCTAATCTCAACACCATTGTAAATGGTAATGATTTTGTGAATAGCAACATTGGCTGTCTCAGGTGAGATTATTTGAAGCTGCTCTTTGGATCTAAGTATTTTTCGAAGATCCAACTCTTCCTTACGCTTGTTATCGATAGGAATTTCCTTCCACCATATCTTTTGGAAGTTGTCGTAATTGTACTTACGGTTTACCATTTCATCTTTGATGAGAAAAGAATCCTTCACGCGAAACAAAACTGTGTCCTTCTGATATCCGGAAATATTTTGAGAACCAAACGATTCTTTGAGTTTTTTTATAATTTTGGATGTTTCACGAGAGTTATCCTTGATTTTATCCAGATCCTTTAAAGAAAAAAGAGAAAGCCGCATTGAGGCAGTAAGTAATTTCTCATACTCTCTATAAAACAGTGCTGAATGAGTGAGGTCGTTTACTTTTATATTTACGATATGATGTGCTATTTCGTGTAATACGCCAAGTAAGATGTCATTGAATTTTCGATCCCAATTGAAAATAATAATTCGTTTTTCCTCAGGGATGTACTGTCCGTTTACCTTTTTAACAGTACGTCCTACGCGAGAAAGCTTAAATGCTTTGTATGATTTTGTTATGCAACGATTACTTTTACCAGAATAAGCATGATCAATGATGTCGCAACAGGCATTATAGATTTCCTTCTTCATAATAATCACTCCTTTCGGCTTAAATATTAAATTATACTATACATGTAAGTG
>JAAYJI010000036.1 GCA_012523015.1 Candidatus Hydrogenedentota bacterium | reverse complement strand
TCAATACACTGGCGCAACCCTTTGGTGACCTCTTCGATTGTATCATCGCGGAAGAGTTTTTCAGACCGTGCTTCGCCCAAGTCTTTATTCAAAAAGGGGCGCACCCGATAGCCGCCATTCACGATACATGCCATCATGACGGCTCCTTGGAGTACGGTTGCGGTGCAGCTGCCTTGACCGATACTTAAGTTAATGGTTTCGCCGGGATACCATTGTTGCTCCCACACGGGTTTATCGGCGTTGAGCGCAGCTTTCCATTCACGGCCCGGCACCAAACCTACCATCTCGCCGGGCAGATCAATGCCTGTTTTGACGCCTACCCCCATTTTATGGGAATAGCTGACAATACGATCCACATCCAAGCGCCGCCCCACATTGTAGAAAAAGACGTCGCAAGAATAGGCGAGTGCTTCCGCCACGGTCATGTTGCCGTGTCCATAACGCTGCCAACAATGCCAGCGCCGCCCTTTGCCGTCCAAGGTATAATGGCCGGGACAAAAGAAATGGGAATGGTTGTTGATGAGGTTTTCTTCGAGGGCAGCGGCGGCAAGGACGATCTTAAAAATGGAGCCGGGCGGATAGACTTCTCGAAACCCACGGTTGGACATTCGATTGGGCTTTTCGTCTGATAACAACTCCATACGTTCTGCGACGCTTCCTCGATTCACAAAGACGCCGGGGTCATAGCCCGGTTCGCTTGCCATAGCAAGAACAGCGCCGGTGTCGGCATCGAGGATTACGATTGCGCCCACTTTGTCTTTCAAAATAGCTTCGCAGCGGCGCTGCAGATCAATGTCCAAGGTCAGATGTAAAGAACCGCCTGAATGGGGCAGTACAGGCGGCGCTTCTAAGTTAAGATGATGACCGATGCTGTCCCTGCGCGCAATCACGGGCCGCCCGGAACGGTCGGTACGCAGCTGGGGCTGCCCCGAAGCATAGCGCGTTACCAACATGAATCCGTCGCGGCCATGGAGCAGATCTTCGTAATAGCGCTCGAGTCCATCTTTGCCCACAAGATCGCCCATGAAATAACCTTGATCTGCCATGCGGTCAAGTTCGGCGCGATTGATTTCCCCGAGATAACCCAGCAGCTGACCCGCCGTCTCTTGGAACAAATAGCGCCGCTGGGGATGGACTATGGTGGCCACACCGGGCATTGCGTGCAGATTCTCCTCCACACGGACACGGTCCACTTTGGAGATATCGCGCTTCACGAGCAATTGCGTAAAAGGCGTATGCCGCTGTGCGCTGACCCGCTTCAACAACTCTTCGGGATCGCTGCCGATCAAGGCTTCCAAACTGTGACAGACCTTTTCTAACAGCTCGGCGGGACAGTCGCCGGGCACAAAGACCACATCGGCACTGGCACGGTTATCTGCCAGCACCTCACCTTTGCTGTCATAAATCATGCCGCGGTCTGCGGCAAGCCGTTTTTGCCAGACCCGGTTGTTTTCAGCAAGCTTTGTGAATTCTCCCAAGGATACGATTTGCAGCGACCAGAAGCGGACACAGAGAAGCGCCATCGCCAAAACAAGGGCAAGACTCAGCCACTGGACACGGCGTTCCACACCTTGGTAGCGTCCGCTATCCTTCTTGCTCGGCATTACACCACCCCGCCCGTAATCGCTTCACGACGGTGAAAGATACGTTCCACAGCAATAAAGACCAAGGGCGTCAATACGGCTGAATAGAAGGCTGTGGGCACGGCATTGGTCACCAAGGGCAGCAACATACCGCGCTGCGGTTCCAGAATGAACTGGATGGTCAGGAAGAGAAAGCCCTGCATCAAGCTGGCCAAAAATACGAGCCCTGCTTTGATTGCTTCATGTTCGGTGATGAGCCGCGTGGAGAGGCGGCCAAAGAAATAGCCGATCAAGACGTAGCAAAAGACATGATGGCCCAGCGTTGTATTGGCGGCGACATCGAGGTAGAGCCCGCCGATGAGGGCGGTAAACATGGCGCGCTCTTCGCCGAAAGCGATGGCGAAATAGACGACAATGACTAAAACGATATCGGGCGACACTTCCTGAAACTTCAGCATCTCAGGCCAATTGGTCTGTAAGAGTGCCGCCACAATGACACTTGCCAGCCAAAACAGATAATCGGGCAACGTATGATGGCGAATTCGTATCATGGCGCATATTGCTCCTGCAGCGTACGCATATCAGGCATTTGCGGCGCATTCGATACGGTACTGTGCGCTGTTGGTTTTGTGCCTGTGCAGCGGTGCGCGGTAATGGAGTCGGTCAAATAAGGGCTGTCCTCGGCGGCGCGCATGAGGATGAACACTTCATCGAGCCGGTACGGGTCGACAGCGGGTTCAATATCGGCGCTCTTCCATAAGCCTTCGCCGCTGCGCACGGTGCTGATACGGCCAACAGGCAAGCCGGCGGGAAACTGGCTTTCCGGACTCGTAACTACCCAATCCCCTACGCGCACCTCTTCTTTCATATCAATATATTCCAACCTGCACAACTGATTAAAATCGCTGCCGCTGGGATGGACAATGCCGTCGTAGGCGCGCAGCCGATTCCGAAGCACCATAGCGCCTACCCTGCAATCCATATGATGAATGGTGGCGACGGTGGCGGTGAAATCCGCTACTTCCGTGACCACACCGACCACGCCGTCCGCCGTGATGACACCCATGGATTCACGAATACCTTGGCGCATGCCGCCATCGATGCGCAGGAGCCCCTTATAGCTTTCGAGGATCGTAACGGGCAGTAATTCCAAGCGTGATTCTTGTTTGACAAAACCAAAGAGCGTGCGCAGGCGGCGGTTTTCTTCTTTGAGCTCGTGGAGGGCGGCGGTTTTCGTTTTCAGCGATGCCACCTCCAGTTCCAGCATCTTATTATCGCGAAAGACGCCGTTGTAATCGGTCACGAATTTGTAGGAACCTTCCAGTTTGGTGGAAGTGACGTGCTGTACTTTGATAAAGGGATAGGAAATTAAGCTGACCGTACGCGCTAAGATACGATGGACACGGGTACTTTCGGTCCCCACGACCAAAGATAAAATAGAGCCGAGCAACAAGAATACCAAGAGTACTTGTGGCCTGTGCTCTCTTATGATCCGTAATGGACTCATGGAAAAATACCTATCCCCATTAGCTCAGAGACAAAACCGGCATTCAATGGGACAACCAGGCTTTAAACTTCTTCAGGTTTGAAATGTTTCAGCTCTTCCAGGAATTTGCCGCCGCCCAAGACCACCGCTCCCAAAGGATCTTCGGCGATGGTCACATGTAAGCCCGTTTCCTGGGAAATGAGTCGGTCCATGCCGCGGAGCAGCGCGCCGCCGCCTGCCAATACGACGCCGCGATCAACAATATCGGCGGAGAGTTCGGGCGGTGTTCGTTCGAGGGTAATGCGAACGCCTTCAATGATTTCACGGACAGGCTCTTTTAAGGATTCCCGGATTTCGTCGGAGGTGACGGTGATCACTTTGGGCAGGCCAAGAACCTGATCACGTCCTTTCACCTGCATTTCAATCTCTTCTTTTAACGGAAAAGCGGAGCCAATGGTTACTTTAATTTCTTCTGCCGTACGCTCACCGACCATCAGATTATAGGTGCGTTTCAGATGCTGGATAATGGCTTGATCCATTTCATCGCCCGCAGTACGGATCGATTTGGGAAAAACAATGCCGCCCAAAGCGATAACGGCCACTTCCGTGGTACCGCCGCCAATATCCACGATCATACAACCTTGCGGCTCTTGCACGGGCAGCCCGGCACCGATGGCAGCCGCCATGGGCTCTTCAATGATATAGACCTTTTTCGCGCCTGCCTGTATGGCACTTTCCACAACGGCACGCCGTTCCACAGCCGTTATACCGGAGGGAACACTCACAGCAACACGAGGCCATGCGGGCAAGCGTTTGCGAATGTGGACTTT
>JAAYJI010000035.1 GCA_012523015.1 Candidatus Hydrogenedentota bacterium | reverse complement strand
CGGTTCTCTTGGTGGGGATTAATCAGCATACTTTTTGCCCTTTCTGATTCATGATAACCGCGTCAGCCAGTGGGCTTCCCAACACGTTATCGAGGTCATACGCGGTGGAGGCAATCGTTGCCCGTGCCTCGAATTCATATAACATGACCCGGAAAGCATCGAAGCCGCAATCGCATAATTCGCGTACATCGGGCTTGATGCGATTTCGATATTCGTCCTCGCCAAAGCGCCGTGCCAGTTCGAGGCGTGCCGAGAGCGCGAATACAGGCGGTGCCGGTGTGATACCGTTCCGTTCCAGCCGCAGCCGCGCACGATCGCAGACGCGTCTGATTTCTTTCGCATTGAATTGTTCTGCCATATTCGCCGCCACGACGAAACGGCCCGGGAAGCGGGCGTGATATTCTTTGATCAGGGAGATGGTGTGGCGTGCTGGCCAGTATTCGAGGGTTGTCGCCAAGACGAATAGGGATTGGTCGAAGGCAGTGGCTGCGCCGGGTATGGCGGGCCTGTTTTCGAGGCTTGACGCGCCCGGCGTATCGACAAAGACAAAGTGTCTGAAAGGCATGTCGGGCAGCAGCACAGCCAAGGCTTCGCTGTCACAGGGTACGGAATTGGTTTTTCTGGCGTTGAGAAAATCGTCTCGGGATAAGACCATGGTTTCGCCGCTATTTTCCATGCGTGCACCGTATTGGATTTCCGGCGTCTGTGATTTCGCCATTAATACGGGCGGTGTGCGGCTTTCCTCACGACTCATGAACAGCGCCTCCCGGTGCAGGAGTGCGTTGATCAGCATTGACTTCCCCGTATTGAAATCTCCGGAGAAAACTGCTGCCGGAAGCAGTGTCGCGGGGGTTTCCGGTGTAAAGAGTGTGTCCATTCTTGCTCCTTAACGCGTTTGTAGATGTGTCACGGCATCGCAGAACCTCTACGTTTTGAGGTTCATCTCATCTTAATATATGTAAACCACAGTCAATCCGAATGCCTTTAGTAAGGCGTGATCCGGAGACCGCGGGTATAAGCGATCAGTTCGTTGAGTTTCGATAGGGCCGCGCCGGAATCAATGCTTTCCGCAGCCATAAGAATCCCTTCTTGTAGAGAAGTTGCGACACCGCCCGCAACGAGGGCAGGCGCCGTATTTAATACGACCATATCACGGCAGGCGCAGTGTTCGCCTTCAAGGATGCGCCGGGTGATGGATGCGTTCACCATGGGATCACCGCCGAGGATGGCTTCCAAGGGTACGGGCTTCAAGCCGAAGTCGTGGGGGTTGATTTCATACTCGGAGATTTTGTCGCCGCTCGCCTCGCAAATAAGCGAGGGGCCGCTGATGGACAGTTCGTCGAGACCGTCTTCGCCGGCGACGACGAAAGCATGCTGCGTGCCCAAGGAGAGCAAGGCGCGCGCCATGGTGGGTGCCAATTGGGCGTTTAACACACCGACGACCTGCCGTTTGGCTTCTGCGGGGTTGGTCAAGGGTCCGAGAATATTAAATACGGTGCGCGCTTTTAATTCCAATCGGACGGGCGCAATATATTTCATAGATTTGTGCAGGGTTCGAGCAAAGAGGAATCCGATCCCCACTTCGTCGATGCAGGCACCGGTTTGTTCGGCATCCAGATTGATGTTCACGCCGAGCGCTTCCAAGACGTCGGCACTGCCGCAGCGGCTGGAGGCGGCGCGGTTCCCGTGTTTGGCGACGATCACGCCTGCGCCTGCCGCGACGAGCGCAGCGGTGGTGGACACGTTAAAGGTGCCGCGGCAATCTCCGCCGGTACCGCAGGTATCCAACAAGGGCTCGCGTCCGGTGACTACGCGGGTGGCGTATAGGCGCATGACCTGTGCGAATCCGGTGATTTCTTCGGAGGTTTCGCCTTTCATGCGCAGTGCGATTAAGAGGGCAGCCATTTGCGCGTTGGTCGCTTCACCGGTCATGATTAAGTCCATGGCCCGTGCCGATTGTTCTCGGGTCAAGTGCGCGCCGTCGCACAAAAGTTCTATAATGTCGTGAATGGTCAACTTCGTGTTCAAAAAATGTGCTCCTGAATTGATCCTTTGCTCGCCCTTCTTACCGCTTTATAATACAAAAACTGATTGTGTACTTCAACTGTATAGCTTAAGAAATTGACGGGGCGGCTTCAAGGTTGAAATGCAACCGGCGCAGGTTCAAACTCGAATTGCAACCCTTTCCTGAAAAAAGACTTCGGCCGGAGTTCGGTAATGAAGTGTTTTCCTTGGTCTATTATTTAAATCTTGAACAGCCGTTGTTGGGTCAGCGTGAGAGAAGTAAGGTGTTGCGGAAGCCCAGGTACACAGCCTTGGATCAATGATCGCGCCGGCTCCACTGCCACCGGATTCTTCGCTGCGCTCAGAATGACGTGGGAAAGCAAGGCTTAGAAACAGGCTTGAGAACCGGCGGACGGAGATGTTTTCCTCTAATGGACGCGATGGACCGGATGGACAGGATGGACGGGATGGACAGGATGGACGCGATGGACAGGATGGACGCGATGGACAGGAGACGCACAAAGCCTTCCGGTGTAGGGGCACGATTTATCGCCCCCCTACAGGTGTTGCGTCGAAGCGTGCGGGCGGGGTGTTGCGGAACCCGGGTGCACGGCCTTGGATCAATGAGCGCGCCGCCTCCGCCACCGCCCGATTAAAGAAACACAACAATTGACTATGATTGGGAAGGTACATTATAACGAGGCACTTCTCCATTTTGCTCTGGGTAATCGAACCCCAAAAGAATTCGCCGAAAGAGGCGCGCTCATGAAACACACAAACCCTCCATAACAACCGGATCAAAAAACGGGGTGCTTGACAATTTATTCCGACTGTAGTACAATGCAAGTGGAGCATCAAATCTGCCTTTATTGAAGTTCATATAGCATGTGGATTAACGTAAAAGGAGACTTGGTATGGGTAACGTATTTATGCGTCGCGAAGGTGCGGGGGGGGGGGGTACGCTCTCTATTCGTAAAAACGCTACGATTTCCGTTTCACGGTATATATTCCACCTACACGCAAGTCCTTTCATGTCGCGCGCCCGTGCATACATGCATGGATATACCTTTGTCAAGTCTTTTTTGACACAATCTCTTTCATGTCGCGCGCCCGTGCATACATGCATGCACATAATTACAGTGTCGCACCGTATGTATAAAGGGCCCCACATATCCACAAAGACGGCCTTTCTTTCCTTGTCTTTATTTGGCCAACCCACGCTCTGGTATTTAATGGGCTGCTATATGCCTCCATCCAGAGAAATTAATTTTTCAGTAGCCAGAGGCGCGAGGATGCAAGCACTATGAAATCTCTGGTGGAAATATTTGGGACCGAGGTATCAACGTGGTTGCTATTTCAATGTCTAGGTGCGCTATGCCTTTCATTGGGTTCTACCTTTCTCTACCAGCACCACCATGGCACATGGGCAATTCGCCCGGATATTGGCATATGGCTACTGCTTGGTAGTTTGTATGGCGGGCGAATTGCTTATGTTTTGCAGTCGGGAAATAGTCTTCGCGAGGCACTAAATCCATTGAGCGTTGGATATCTGTCCTCGGGAAGTGTGATTGCTATTATTCTTGTACTGTTGCTCTATGCTTGGATTAGAAAAATCCCGAAAATACGTATGATGGATGCGCTTGCGCCCTTCGCAGCGCTTGCCGAAAGCCTTGGTCACATTGGCTGTTTCTTTGCTGGATGTTGTTATGGCGTCATTCACGTCTTGATAGATCTCCCAGTGCAGCTTGTGAATGCGGGGTTTTCATTCGTGTTCTTCATATTGCTTCTTACCGTTGCCCTCAAAATGAAGGTGCGGGGTGGAGTTATTTTTCTGCTGTTTATAGCGGCTCATGGTGGACAACGATTCGTCGTGCAGTTTTTTCGAGACGACGACGCTGCGCTAATTATGGGACTTCGAATTCCCCAAGTTACGTCGTTGATTCTGTGTTTGTTGGCAATGATTTGTCTTGGATCAGTTTGGTTTTCACGTGACCGCCGACTTGATCGGCAAAGGAGAAAAGAAAAATGTTGATGAAAAGAGCCTTTTTAGTTCTGCTTGTGGCGTCAATTGTGATTGGCGTCCACATGGTTGGTTTTGCGGAACCAGAAAAACCATGGGATGATTATTGTACGTGCAAAGAAACTCCTTGTCCAGGGGTAGAGGGCATCACCCCTGTACCTTATGTTCCATGTAAATGGTTTCAAAATCCCGGTGGAGTATCCTCGTGTGCATGCACAAAAGATACTGGGTACTATGTGATGCCTGAAGATCCGGCTACACGGGTATGCGAAAAGAATGCCCTTGGAAAAAATGAACTAAAGTGTGGTAGTACATGCGATGAAAAAACGGCTCCAACTTCTTGCAAGGATTGTTTCACAACATGCCCGGTTCCTTTTGTGAGGCCAGAGGAATCTGACTGTAATCGAATAAAAGATGAACCCGCAAAATGTGTTGCGCCGATAGTAGTTTGCGCAGGAACACCCTCTTGATACTACAGCCCAAATATAATTGCTTAGAGCGTGTACGGAAAATCTTTCTTTCAAATCATGAATCCATGAGGACCTATTTAATTGCTTTGCCCATATATTCCTGTAGTCTGGGGGAGCAGTCCCTTGGGTTATGTACGTGTTCAATCAATCGGCGAAAAAATAGTACGCAGAGCCGCGCCTTAACAAAGTCAGAGTGTACCCCGATTTCGAGATAAGGCTAGCGCCTCTGTTGGAAAGGCGCGATCTTGGACTTCTCGTACACGCTCTAAGAAGTGAATGTTGTTCTAATCTGTGTCTACACCAACAATGTGTTTTCCTTCCATTGGGATTGTAGGGAGTGTCATTATGCTGAATAAGACCAAGAGTTTATCGGATGCGATACTGAGAGTGTTTCTGTATGGAAACTACCGCTATTACATTTCCTTTTGTTGCCCGTTCATGTTGTTCGTTTTAGTGTGCTTCTCCTGGATATGCAACGCTCAGGTTATGGACGGTTCAGCACTTCGCGACATGCTTCTGGAACGCATGCTATCCATGGAAAGCATTGAATGTGAATATGTGTACCACGCGACATTCGAAGG
>JAAYJI010000034.1 GCA_012523015.1 Candidatus Hydrogenedentota bacterium | reverse complement strand
GGCCCGCTTGATTGGGGGAAGCCCGCCCGCGCCTATACCTTATTGGGTGGAGGCCCCCCACCGGTGGGGTGGGAAAACCCCACCGGCAGAGAATCGAGGAAACGGTGGAAATCTAGCCTTCCGGGACAGCTTGTCAAGGCCGGAAACGACAAATGCTTAAACATTCCTTGCTCGCGGTCAATCGATTCCCGTTCAAGGACAAAGAATCTCCAGACTGCGAGGCGGAAATAAGATAGCCAAATTCAGACTTCCTTGTACCGATGACACTTGTCAGTGTCCCATATTGTGACGTTTTTCCGACTTCTTACCCGTAAAATCGCATTGATGAGGGACAGAGACAACTTTTTAGGGACATAACCAATTTCACTTTTCCCAGCATCGTATATTTTGGCTTCTTGTCCAGCGAAATTGAAAAGGTAAGATATTTTCCGTAAAATCACTTTTTAAGATTATAGCAAAAAGCCACAGAGGGCAGTATTGGATTTTGCTTTGTCAGGCAAGCTCATCCGCCTTACATCGCCTTAGATGATGCACTTTTTGTTTGTCAGGCCGGGATATGGACTTGCACCATCAAGTTATCTCCTATAGCGGGCGTACAGAAAAAACGGCACCGCCGGGAAGCAGGCGGTGCCGAAGTGGGAGATGTCTATGAGATGTATGAGGGTTGATTATCACCCTTGTCTACAGTTAATCCTGGGGCTGCCTGGCTCGGATATAAGTGGCTTCGTCATCCCAGTTCTGGATTGCGATGTGCCCATCGGTGAAACCGTAGAGATTGCCGTCGCTATGGCGCATCGCCATCGGATGATGGTTATCGGTGCCCAAAAGTTCGTCTTTATCGTAGGCATAACCCTTGCTAGTTTTACACACCCTGTACAAGCCGGCATAGTTGGAAATACTATCAGTATCGCTCATCTTGGGCTCGAGAAAGATGATGGTATTCGCAGGTTCTTTGACAATAGTGACTTTCCGACCAAAGAGGCGCTGATTGATGGCGTAAGAACAGGCGTTGTCGTCAGCATTATATTCGGTTTGATCCAGCGGGCAGTTATAGACGCGGATATCTTTCAGATAACGATACAGACTGCCGCCCTTGATATTCACGTGCTTTCCACCGGCAGTGTTATTCACTTCCACCCAGCCCTTGTAGCCGGGACGGTCGTTGATGCCATTAGGTGGACTGTAGCTTGATTCAGTCCCATTCACCCAGGCAGGGAAGCGTTGCTCGTTGTCCTGGACATACATCGTGGTCGCCACCATAGTCAGCTGCTTGAGATTGCTGGAACAGGCAGCCTGCTGAGCCCGTTCCCGCGCCTTGGCTAGAGCCGGCATCAGCAGCCCAGCTAAGATGGCGATAATGGCAATAACCACCAACAGCTCAATCAAAGTAAAAAATTTGTGCCTTTTCATAACGGTTTCTCCTGAATTATTTAAGTTTTAGAAAGCGCAGTAAAAGAAATTCCCGGTCATTATTTCGCCACTGTGAATATAGTATCTGATTTCCGTCATTGCAAGTAATTTATTAAAAATAAACTCCTCTCGACGCGATTTCAAGGTTCATCAACAATCAGAGTTGTTCGGCATTGCGATCTCGCAAAGCGATTACCGCTTTGCGCACATCCTGGGCTTTATCCTTGGGCACAATCAGCACCGCGTCGTCGTTGACCACCACGATAAAATCCTCCAAGCCGACGGCCGCCACCGCCATCTTCTTCTGCCCCGGAGCATTATAGACGATGCTATTGCGGCAATCCAGCAATACCGGCTCGCCGTAACTGACATTGCCCTGGTTGTCCTGAGGGAAAGTCCGATACAGCGCATCCCAAGCACCAAGGTCGTCCCAGAGAAAATTGCCGGGAATGACATTCACCCGACCGGATTTTTCCATCAGCGCATAATCGATGGAGATATTGGGCATAGCGTCGAAGATTTTTTTCGCTCTTCCCTGGTCGTTAGC
>JAAYJI010000033.1 GCA_012523015.1 Candidatus Hydrogenedentota bacterium | reverse complement strand
GTCCATTCCACACCGGAAGCCTATTTTGCTGAACGGCGTGAACGGAACATGGCCGCGCCGCGGGTAGAACGCGATCTCAATCCTTGGGGTATCGGCTGTTATACCTCCCAAGTGCGCCTAAAACAAAAACATCGTCTCTTAGAAAATGAGTTGTACGCTGTGGAAAAAATGTGTTCCAATGGCGCGCTATCCCGGTTGCTGGATTATCCCGCGGCATCATTGCAAGAAGCCTTGGAAGATTTACTGGTTGCCGAATTTCACGATATCCTGCCCGGCTCGTCCATTCAAGCGGTGGAAGACGCCGGTCTGCGGCTTCTGGATCATGGTCTGGAAATATTGTCGCGCTTGAAGGCACGTGCCTTTTTCGCCTTTGCCACAGGGCAGCCCAAAGCGGAGGATGGCGTTATTCCGGTCTTTGTATATAACCCCCATCCTTACCCCGTCGCCGCGACAGTCGTCTGTGAATTCAATCTACCCGACCGCCACGAAGGCGGTGTCTTTTTTGATTTTGACGCGGTTATGAACGGCAATGCCATCCCCTGTCAAGCTGAAAAGGAAGTGAGCAACATTCCTTTGGAATGGCGTAAACGCTGTGTGTTCCAAGCAACCCTTGCGCCTTCGCAATTGAATCGTGTCGACTGCACGCCCCGCGCGCTGCCGGGAAAACCCAAGCCGCAACCTGCGATGGAAGGCAATGCCCTTCACTTCGATAATGGCTGTCTCGATCTGTTGATCAACTGTGAAACAGGGCTGGTGGATCGTTTCCGTGTCGACGGCAAAGAAATCCTCCGTCCAGGCGCTTTCTCACCTATCGTTATCCAAGATGATGAAGATCCTTGGGGCATGTGTGCCAAGACCTATCGCAACGAGGCAGGTCGATTTACCTTGATGTCGGCCGAAGCAGGAACGCGCTTTTCAGGTTTGAATCTTGCCGAGCCGCTGCCCTCTGTCCGTGTTGTTGAAGATGGCCCCGTCCGCGCCGTAGTGGAATGTCTCATGGCTTTCAATCATTCCTTTTTAGTGCTCACGTATAAAATCCCCAAGCAAGGGTCAGAATTGGAAGTGCATGTGCGCGTCCATTGGAATGAAAAAGACCGTATGCTGAAGCTGGCAATGCCGACCTGCTTCTCCGACGCGGTCTATTGGGGCCAGGTCGCCTGCGGCAGAGACCAACTTCCCGGTCATGAACGGGAGGTAGTCGCTCAAAAATGGACTGCCGCCCTTTCCCCATCGCAACAGCTGGCCTTCACCTGCATCAATGAAGGGACCTACGGTTCAGATTTTCCCGATGGCGAAGTGCGGATGACGCTGCTCCGCTCCCCTTCCTATTCTGCCCATCCCGTTGAAGATCGAACGGTACTGCCTCAAGACCGCTACACGCCGCGCTGCGACCAGGGAGAACGACAATTCCGCTTTTGGTTTAATGCAGGCGCGGCGAAGGAGCGGCTGGAAAAAGTAGATCGAGAAGCCCTTGCCCACAACGAAGAACCCATGGCCTTATCCTTCTATCCTGCCGGCACCGGTGTGAAGCCCCCTGCTGGCGTGCTGCTCTCCGATCCGGTTATTCTATTGATGGCTTTTAAGAAGGCGGAAGATGGAGATGGTTACCTTATACGTCTCTTTGAACCCACAGGCACGGCGCGCTCCACAACCCTATCCATCCCTGCCCTGGACTTAGAAGAAACTATCGCCTTGAAAGCCTTTGAAATAAAAACGCTTCACTTTTCCGCTGATACGAAAAGCGTTGAGGAAAGGGATTTGCTGGAACGCCCCCTAGCCTAAGGAAAGGAAGCCGACAGGGGCATTGTGCCACGGGCTACATTTCCGATTCGATCTGATAGATGCGCTGCTGCGCGTTTTGCGCTGTTGTTGAGGCGGGATTAATAGCGATAACTTGGTTGTAAACGCCGATCGCCTCGCCATAATTACCTGATTGATAATAGGCGTTGCCGAGACGTGTCAGCGTGTTCACATCATTAGCCCGCAGACTGACGGCGGTCTCATAATACTGCTGTGCCGAGACATAATCCCCGACGCGGCTGTAGATATCACCCATTTGCCTATAAGGCATGGGATTGTTCGGCATGATATCGGTCAAGGCAGCATACTGATTCAACGCGGCGTTAAAGTCGCCGCTGCGCCGATTATATTCCGCCCAAGCCTGCTGCGCATCCACGGAATCAGGCGTGGCTTCAAGCCATTGCGACAACACCCGTCCTTCACCGTCAATATCATTGAGTTTTCGATAGATGCCCGCAGTCATGGGATAGTGGTTCGAATCTTTATTCATGCGCGCCTCATATTCACCCATATAATAACGGGCATAATCTTCTTCCCCCATGCGCGCATACAAATTGGCAAGTTTGTAATAGGGCGTTGCCGTAGTGGGATTATGTTCAAGCCATTGCTCGTAGGTATCGATTTCCTGATCAATGACGCCCGATTTATGTTGGAGGTAGGCGAGTTGGTTCCAAGCGCTTTGGTTGCTTTTATCTGTGTCCAAGACCTCCTGTAAAAGCATTTCCGCATCCTCGTATTGCCCCACGCGGATAAGATTTTGCGCTTCTGAAACCATCACTTTCAGTTGTGCCGCGTCAATAACCGTATCATCCCGGTCCCTTTTATCGGAAGCCTTGCTCTGCTCCTTTTTCGGAGTGCGCCTGTTGGATCGCGTGGTATCGGCGGCGGCAGTCTCCATATTATGGTATCCGATGCCCCCTTCTTCTTCCTCCAAGGCAGCGGCACTGCTTCGATGACCGCCTGTCTCTTGGCCCGTTGATTTCTTTTTCGCTGCATCGGCTTTTTTAGCAGGCGCACCCGAATCCTCGGAAGTTTTTTCTCTCTTATCTGTACGGAGCGCATCCGCTGTTGCTTCAGAAGTCTCTTCCCCGGTCTCGTGGGCAATCGGCTCAGGGAATACCCACCACCGCCCCGACGAAGAAGGCTCCAAAGCTTTACGCGTAACTTCCGGGCCCGCAACTATTTTGAGCCGCTGAAGCTGAAAACTTTGACGTAAGCCAAATATAAGGGCACAGAAGACCAAGACCCCCAGTACAAGATTCACTTTGGTGGGCGTAAAAAATCTGTTTTGATATCGGGTGTTGCGCATATTTTTTTCATGAAACATTTTAACGATTGCGTTTGTTAAGAAGATTGTACGTCTCTAATGAAAATTCCTAAACACAATGGTGCATATAGCCATGCTTTTGCCGCCCCTGTCGTCAAACGTATAACGAGCCTGCGGTATGGCATCAGCAATCCACTTAGTATAACATATTTTTTCGTGCACAGAATTCCGGATATTACTGTATTTTTCGGTTTCTTTACCGGCTATGGATCGGCTTTTGTCCGGATACTTTATTTGTGATTGATGCGAATTTATAAGCGAACTTGTTCGTTTCTACCGGTTTCCTCTATAATAGTGTACGAAATAATAGCAGTGTAGGGGATTTATAGAACAAGTACTGCCTATTCGTTGTATATTTACGGAACTGTGAATGCTGCATGGCAGAAAGCTCACTACTGTGCGCCTCAATCGCAGCCTGTGCGTTCTGCGTCAAGTTTCCCATAAACAAGGTTATGGATCGTCCATAACTTTTTTATATATCGATAGAAAGGGATTGCTATGCCTTTAAGCTGGATGTTATCTTCACCCGAAATTGAAGCTCCGCTGGATCCGAATTTCAAACCGCCGGTTCTCGCCAATCGTAATTATCGCGAGGCGCTCCATGCTTTTGGAGGCGGCGTACCGATTGTGTTGGGTCTCGAACAAGGAGACGGAACCGTATCACGCTATGAAACACGCATCTTTGCAGATGATCACGCACGGGCCTCCTCCAACAACTTCTATGTTGAACGTATTTTGAAGTTCTTGTTGTGGCAGCGCGGCGCGTGCCGTGTTTATGTGGGCGGCTCTAAACGGGTGGGCGCTTACTTACAGCAATGTTACAGTCCCAAAGGCGACCGTGCATTCGACGCTAATTTCATGGGTGAGCTGGTCTATGAAAAGCCCTTTTCCGTGATCCTCTGTGACCTCGAAGACGTACCGGCAGCCAATGAGAATCCGCAAGCCCTCGGCCGCCATTTAGAAGGCTGCCGTGTGGGATTCGATCTGGGCGGTTCCGACCGCAAAGTCAGCGCGGTCATTGACGGTGAAGCCGTATATAGTGAAGAGGTCGTTTGGGAGCCTGCCAAAAACACCAATCCCGACTATCACTACAACGAAGTGATGACTGCCATTAAAACGGCGGCTTCGAAAATGCCTCGTGTTGATGCAATCGGCGGCAGCGCCGCAGGCGTGTACGTGAACAACCGCGCCATGGTCGCTTCGCTCTTTCGCGGCGTGCCCAAAGAGGATTTCCATCGGGTAAAAGATATGTTCCTGCGCATCGGCAAAGAGATGGGCGTTCCCCTCGTCATTGTGAATGACGGGGAAGTGACCGCTCTCGCAGGCTCCATGTCCCTCGAAGATAACGGTGTGCTCGGCATTGCCATGGGCACCAGTGAAGCTGGCGGCTACGTCAATCTTGACGGCAACATTACAGGATGGCTCGACGAATTGGCTTTCTGTCCCGTTGACTACAACAGTGCTGCGCCCGTGGAAGATTGGTCCGGCGACATCGGCGTCGGCGCCACCTATTTCTCCCAACAATGTGTTTTCCGTCTTGCGCCGAAAGTGGGCTTTACGCTGCCTACCGATATTATTCTTGCCGAAAAACTCAAAATCGTCCAGGAAAAACTGGAAGCCGGCGATGAAGGCGCCCGTAAAATTTGGGAAACCATGGGCGTTTATCTGGGCTATACCCTCGCCCATTATGCAGATTTTTATACGATCAAACATGCCTTGATTCTGGGACGGGTTACCTCAGGCATAGGCGGTGAGCTGATGCTGAACGGTGCGAATCACGTTTTATCGAAGGCATTTCCTGAGTTGGCAGAGACCATGCACGTCCAGCTTCCCGATGAAAAGAGCCGTCGTGTCGGCCAATCTATCGCAGCGGCGAGTTTGCCTGTCATTCCTGCCTAAGCTTTTGTGATGTAGTACTGTGCGCCTTCGGGAGCCCAACATGTAAAAAAAAGGATCTATCGGTGTGTACGCCTGCCTCACGCGTGTACCTTTCTCTCGGCGCTAATCTGGGAAACCGTGTCACTTTTTTAAATCGGGCCATGGAAGCCTTGGACGCCTTGGATGAAGTAACGGTCCTGCGCCGCTCGCCCATTTATGAAAGTGAGCCGTGGGGCTTGACAGAGCAACCGAAATTCCTTAATATGGTAGTGGAGATCGAAACGTCTTTTGACCCCTTCGAACTCCTAGAGACAGTTAAACTGCTGGAACAACGTCTTGGACGCCAATCTGCGCCGCGCTGGGGCCCCCGTTGTATTGATATCGATCTGATCCTTTGGGGCGATACGATGCTGCATACACCGGGCTTGGCGATTCCACATGAACGGTTTCGAGAGCGCGCCTTTGTGCTCACGCCCCTTGCCGATCTGGTGCCCGAGGCTGTTGATCCGGAGACAGGAACGACCATAGCCGTGCTGGCAAGTCGCTTGGGCAGTGCCGGGGTGGCCCGTTACACGGAATATGTACAGTCTTGAACCGCTCCGCTTGGAGCCCAACAGGGACCGGGACGGATTCGTCACGGTTCGAGAAGGTAAAATGCCATGGCGAAAACGATTCTCTCTTTCCGTGAGCAAAAAGAACGGGGCGAAAAGATCAGTGTTTTAACCGCTTACGATTATCCGATGGCGATGCTCATGGATGAAGTGGGTGTGGACGGAATACTGGTCGGTGATTCCCTCGGCAATGCGGTCATGGGTATGGAAAATACTCTTGGCGTCACCATGGAGATCATGCTCCATCACCTTAAAATGGTGCGCGCTGCCGTGAAGGAAGCGCTGGTCATCGGCGACATGCCCTTCCTATCCTATCAGATCAGCTTGGAAGAGGCCGTGCGCAATGCGGGGCGTCTCGTCGCCGAAGGCGGCGCCCATGCCGTGAAGCTGGAAGGTTCTGCACGCATGTTCGGCAACGTGATCCATGGGATCATTCGTGCGGGTATCCCGGTCATGGGGCACATCGGACTGACCCCTCAATCC
>JAAYJI010000032.1 GCA_012523015.1 Candidatus Hydrogenedentota bacterium | reverse complement strand
TCATGTCCCCGTCAATACGTGAGCCCGGTTTCGAATATTCGCGCAAGCTGGAGTCCGGCATAGTCGGATAGATCATAGCGCCCTCGATACGCGCTCCCGGCTACGAATAGTGGCGCAGACTGGAGCCCGGCAGCGTGGGATAGACCACGGCATCTTCAGCGTACACCGCGACCGCCAAACTGCACGCCAAGATCAGACAGATACTAACAGCTTGTTTACGGTTCATACTGCCCCCTTTCTTTGTTTGTACAAACAGCCTATAGACCAAAGGTATATTCTTTTTGAATTCCCTTTCTATTACTTCAAGCTTGCGATTCAAGTTTGCAAGAGTCTCTATCGATTCAACAGGGTTAAAGCGCGGTCTGGGCAATTGGTGATAATCGCGTCAGCGCCCAAATTGATAGCAACTTGCATGGTTTCGGGATCATCGATAGTCCACACGGCAATCGTTTTTCCGGAGGCTTTAATGGTTGCCATACGGCCCGCAGTCATCGTGTCATGGCTGATATTCATCCCGTCCAGATCGAAGAGATAAAGCCAACGCAAGACCTGTTCCCATGTGGCAGGATCATCCACCTTGACGCCTGCTAAACCTTCAATACGTATTTCGGGCGCTTCAATTTTAGTGATGGCACAGATGATAGGGGAAAAGGACTGAATGACAACTTCTTTTTCCATATTCCGTTCACGGATCAACGCGATGGTCTTGCGGGTCAACTCAAGGTTGCGCGTTCCGCTGGCTTCAATGGCAGCCATAATCTTTTGTTCATCTGCAGGCGTCACGGCAGGAACACCCGCCATATCGCTGAGTATTTGCTGCATCAACGGGCCGTCATCTTGAATGTTTTTTATTTCCACGTAGACGCCGATTGTATTTTTTGCCAAGTCAAGCGATTCCGCCAAGGTGGGAATCCTTTCGCCGGCGAAGGCAGCTCCCTTCCAAGAACCGGCATCCAAAGCCTTGACAAAGGCAAGGGGATGTTCGCGCACGCCGCTAGCCTCACCGGTCGTACGTTCCAGACTGCTGTCGTGTAAAATCACCACTTCCCCATCACTGGTAAGTTGACAGTCAAGCTCGAACCAGTCGGCGCCCATTTCATGAGCCAATCGGAAAGCTTGCAAGGTATTTTCCGGTGCCGCGGCACTGGCACCACGATGGGCAATGACCGCGATTTGACCATTTGGCGTATCGAGCGGGATGTTTGCTCACCCGCTAACAACAATCAATAAGGCGACGATAGAGATAGTAACGAAACGCATCATAAAAACTCCTTTTATTTCCTACTCTCTTTATAACACCAATGAACAAATCACTGCAACTTCTCACGGCCTTAAAATAAGGACAAGGGTGAGAAGGCAGTAATCAAAACTTTCCAGGATGGGATTGGCGGCAACAATAAACGCTTGAGACAGCTAGTCTGATATACTTATAATTATCCTGAAAGCCCCCTAGCTTGCGCTCATAAAATACGCGGGTCTAAGATCAACGCTTGGAGTTAAAGTCACCGGTCACGAGCGCTTTGCTTGTGGAAGCTCCGTGCAACTTATTTTGGACTACAGGGGTCTAAAAGAAAATTGCACGTGGCTGTGTCAACCCATCACAGAACCCTCCGTTGCTGTATAAAAATGACGAAACATCATAGTGGGGAGGCTTGTACGATTAAATGGATGGACGTCCATAAAGACTTGAAGAGCGCTTCTTTTGTATACTAGGGTTTCGTTCCCTATATAAACCAATAAAGTTATAGCTTTGTTTCAACTATTGGAGAGATGAATGTTTTTTTTAACGAAGTTACGAATTCAATTGCATACCCTATTGTGGGTCTTAACCTGGAAAAAACACAACAATCACTATCCTGTGCCGGTGAAAGATAACCCGAAGTTCATGACGGCATGGCAAGCAATGAAACTGGTAAAAGACGGCGCCGTCATTGGTACATCCGGCCTCGGCGGAAATCAACGCTGCTCTCTTTTATATTGGGCTATGCGCGAACATTTTCAAGCGGAGGGTCATCCCCGCGATTTGACGGTCGTATCTATTGGTGGTCAAGGCGGCCGCGGGAAGGTGCCGGGAACGCTCGAAGAATTGGGCGTGGAAGGGCTGATGACCACCATGGTCACCGGTCATGTTGAAACCTTTAAAGCACAGATGAAACTTGCTGATGCGGGTAAGCTCGAATTGCAATGCCTGCCCCAGGGAACGCTTGCCTTGGTATTGAAGGCACAAGGAGAAGGCAAGGATCATGTCATCAATGAGACCGGCATCGGTACCTTCATGGATCCTCGGACCGGGCGCGGAACGCCGGTGGTGCCTGTAGACGCAAAACAGTATGTAGAGGTCTTGGAAGATGGACGCATGAAATATTCGCTGCCCCTCGTCGACGTCGCCCTGTTCAGCGCTCCCGCAGCGGACCGCAAAGGCAACATATACGCGAAAAACTGCTCCGTCATCTGTGAAAGTTTAGAGCTGGTTCGGGCAGCACGGCGCAACGGCGGCAAGGTCATCGTGAATGTGGGCGTCATGGTGGAAGAAGGGTATGATGAGATCTTTATTCCCGCCGAAGATGTAGACGCCGTGGTGTACTGGCCGGGTACGGAACAAACTGCCACGATCAAACACCGCAAACACTGGGATTGTTTTACACTGGACAGCAAGACCAGCGAGAAAGAAGGTTTGGCACGCCAGAAGGTGATTAATGACTTTTAGAAGATCACGCCTCGCCGCAAGCCCGCTGATGCTGTGTTGGCCCGTTTAGCAACCCGTATCTTTGTTGATTTAGCGCGAAAAGGCGACCATGTGGATATTGGCGTGGGGCTTCCTGAAGAAGTATCACGGCTCTTGCATGAAAGCGGCGCAATGGACGATTTGGTCATGATCAATGAAAGCGGCGTATTCGGCGGTGTTGCGGCACCGGGTATCTTTTTCGGCGCAGCGATCAATCCTGAAGAAATCATCTCTTCTGCGGAAGCTTTTGAACGGATCTACAACCGCTTGGATTGGGCGATTTTGGGAGCGTTACAGATCGATGAGTCGGGCAATGTTAATGTATCCAAGCGCGGCGAAGGCGCTATTAACTATGTGGGGCCCGGCGGATTTATTGACCTCGTGTCCAATGCCAAATACTTAATGTTTTGCAGTGCTTGGGGCGAAGGCGCTCAAATCGAATTGACGGACAAAGAAATGAAGGTCGTCAAGCAAGGTAAACCCAAGTTCGTGAAAGAAGTCAGCGAGATTACCTTTAATGGTCAGGAAGCGTTGAAGGCGGGCAAAACAGTGGTCTATGTGACGCATCTGGGAGCCTTCCGCCTTACCGAGCGCGGCATTGAACTCTTTTATGTTATGCCCGGCGTAGACGTTCAGCGCGATATTTTAGACGCTTGTCCCATGCGCATTGTGCTGCCTGAAGATGGCGCACCGCAAGTCGTTCCGGAATCGGTGATTACGGGTCAAGACTTTCAGCTCTTCTTGAAAGAGGCAGAGGCAGCGCAGGACGAAACTTGACCGCCTGACCTTTTAAAAACATAACATTTTGGGCAGAGGTCGCGCCTGTGATCTCTGCCCATTGTGTATCAAGATTGTGTATCAAGTCTTCTCAGACAAATTCGCCGCGGTGGCTAAAACTCGAAATCATCGTCCCTTTCTTCCTCATCGTCTTCTTCGTCTTCCTCATCCTCCTCCGTATCGTTATCGTCATCGTCCTCTCCGGAAAACATGGGACCCAAAAGATCGACATCATGTCCCGCTTCTTTCATCACCTCTTCACTAATATAAATGGGACAACCAACCCGCAAGGCAATGGCGATGGCATCGCTGGGCCGTGCATCAATACGCAACCCTTGCAGTAAAGCTCCTTCTTCGTCCAGCTGCTCCACGTTCAAATAACCGAAAAAGGTTTGTTCTTCCAGTTTATAAATGGCGACAGATTCCACGCGACCGGAGAGACCTGCCAAAATGTTACACACGAGATCATGGGTCATGGGTCTCGGTGTTTTTTCACCTACCAAAGCAAGCTGAATAGCGCCTGCTTCAGGCGGCCCGATGCTAATAAAGAGGACGCGTTCAGCATGGCGTAACAATACGGCAGGGAATCCACTGTCGCCCAGTCGGGTTATTCCAAGAACTTTTGCTTCAAGCATTTTGTTCAACCTTTCCGCAGTAAATAGTCTGGTGGGTAAGAGCGGGGCAAAACCGATTAGGACGCCTCGTTCTTAACAAATCAACACTATAAAATAAAACAGACCGCGGATACACGCTCAGAAGCGTCCGCGGTCTGTATGATAATGCTTCGTACTCTTAGTTTGTCCGCAGCCTTCTTGACACCCGGTAAACACCCAATAGTAACAAGACTACAATGGCGGGAACAAAATCCTGGATCCATCCTGCAGAGTATTCGTTGGAACGGCCACAGCCCATAAAGCTTCGGACCTTCCCTTCTTCTCTCGGATCCGGTTCATCTGCAATAAATGTAAAGGCGTCTAATTTGCGCCCAATACCGCCGAGCGTTTCAACGGCTACAGAGACTGAGCCTGCGGCGTGGGTCGGCGTAACAACGGAAAGCTCCGTGCTGTTGTGAATATGGATACTGGTTCCGGGCACTCCGTCGAAGGTTACAGCGATGACGTCTGTGAAGCCTTTACCTCGGAGCGTCACGCGGTTGCCGCCGACTGTGATATCTTGATCCGGTGTGACTTCATGAATTTCCGGCACGCCGATAATATGAACCTGTCTGGATGCCACAGGATTACCTTGTAATCCGCTGTTGCTGGTAGGAATAACGGTCACATACCACGATTCATCAGCCCCGGTAACACCGGAAGAAACGGTTAACATATTTGTAAAGTTAGGTACTAACTGACCATTGCGGAACCAATAGACCGTGGACGGGCCTTCGCCGTAAAGGAGCGGCACATCATCGGCATAGGGGTGATAGTATTCGAAGGAAGCGTACAAGGGGGTACCAATGGGAGCAGCGCGATTCACCGCAACGTCTTCCCCGGCTACATCGGTTGAAAGCACCAGGTTTAGGACTTGCGGTTTCACATCATAATTACAGCGGTGCACAATGAGCCGGACATCTTGGAACACACGTTCTCCGTGAAGTTCCGCAACAATACGCACCGTATAGGAGCCGGCATCTTCAAAGCTTGGACGCCATAAAAAGAGCCCGGTTCCGTTTCGAAGATCGGTGAAAGGAACCACACCGGGACCATCCCATTGCGCTACAAGCAAAGGCGTCCCCGTCATGGTCGACGGTAATTCGACATCAACATCAAAGCGTATCTCTTCGCCGAACTGCACAATCTGTGTGCTCAAGGTTTTGATACTCATGCCGCTGAGCTCAGAGTTAAAGCGAGAAAAATCAACCCAGAGCAGGCTTTCATAAATATCGCCATAAAGGGAGGTAAGTTCTTCCGGTACACCCCGCCCATCAGACAAGCCGACAATACCTCCGTCCACATCTGTATTCAGATAGGTTATGCGTATGGTGCCGCTATCGAAGAGTTCGACTTGAGCCGTTATACGCCCCACATTTGAGCCGTAGTTATCGGCCCCGGGCTTAACGGCAACGTTTTCAAAACTTACCACGATCCGGTCATCAAGTTCTTTTGCCCAAATGGCCCCACCGATATGGGGGGCAAGATCAGCAAACAAGAAGGAAATACGCGGCAACGCGAAATGAGCGGCAAGGGTGGGAATATCCAACAAGGTGCCCACTGATTCATTTCCAAAGAGGGACTCTAAATCAAGAAAAATCAACGTACCATTAGAAGATAAATAGACTTCGCTATAGGGCACACCAAAGAAGGGAAATACTTTACCATTCAAGGGAAGCGACGCAACACCGTCATCGGTCATGGGCAGTGTGATGGAACCGCCGCTCCGTTTTATAGGCAAGTTATAGACATTCGGCGTGAAGGTAACTTCATAATCGGTAAAGTCCATTGCCTTCAAATACGCGTCATCATCGGCTAGCGGCGGCGGAGCCATGACCGGTTGGAAAAGAAGCTGTGAATAGGAAAGGTCAAAAGGATTGCTGCCCAGATAAGGATCGGTACCAAAGCTTTCCGTGAGAACGGGAAGCCCTGCACTGCCTACATGCACTTTCGCATACATTTTGTGGGAGAGCAGACTGGGAATGTCGGAGACTAATGTATAATAATAGACATCGCCTTCATTGACATTTTGATCCAGATACGCCGTTTCAGAAGTATCTAAAGGCAGCATTTCACCATCTAGCGGACCGGTGGGGAAGCCAATGACACTACGATACAAACCATATTGGACGGGCAATGTTTCGAGAAAGTCAATGCTGGGCGCCTTCCATTTCAAGCCCACCACCGCTTTTCCCGACGTCGTGAAAATGGGCAGTGCCCTAAAATTCGTAGGCGGTTGTATTGTCGTCAAAATCGTTGTATCAGGAGGCACAATTTCTACTGCCCGTGCTGCTGCCACAATATTGGCTTGCTCTTGGGCGGAAAACCCAAGCATGGTGCCGGCTGCACGCAAAGCGAAAAACAACTCATAATAATCCGCCGTTTTGGAAAGCATGGGCCGTGCCGCATAAAAGAGATCAGCCACCTTGGGTATTCCCATACCGTAGACGGTCTCACCATTAAAGGTGTCGCCATCGGTCAAGAGATAAATCATCTTATTGCCAACACCACAGTTGGAGTGGACACCGCCCAGATCGCCGTAAGCAGACCTGGAATAGGGATCGCGGAGAAAGGGGCTTCCCAGTCTGTCGGGATCACCGAATAGGGTGGGATCTTTCATGGAACGAATGGCACCCATGGGAATGGAGGCATCGGCAGGCCGTACGCGTGCTTCGTTGCTTTGCGACGAGCCCCGATCATCGGACCATAAATCAGGCATGTCTTCCCCAATGAGCCAACGGACAGCGGAAGAATCGTTGCCCCTGCCGTTGGTCAGATCGATAAATTCTCCCCAAGCATCCGAAAACATTTCACTAATGGCTCCGGCATAGGAGTAATAAAAGAGGTCTGTTACGTATTGGGTGACGCCATGGGTAAACTCGTGTGCGACTACATCATCGGCCAAGAGTTGTTCACCAATAACCATGATATTTAATTCGCTATGCCAAAAGGCATTTTCTATGGGATAGTTGATATACACACGGATCGGGCTGCCGAGATTGTCATAGCTGTCACGGCCATGTTGGTTCATATAAAAGTTATAACAGTCGCCGAAATAATCATAGGCGGTATCAATTTGTTCTTTGCCCGCAGCGCCCTCGTTTTCCCTGCGCACACGTTTGGCATTAAGCAGATCGGGATCACCTTTGGTGTCATAAATTTCTCTGTTCCGGGCAGACGGCTGCTCAACATGGCGCAGTAAGAGGGCACCTGTCTGCGCTTGGATCAAAAAAATCATCCCTTGTTCCGTTGCATCATCAGAGCCTAAAACAACTTTCCATGCCAATTGCGGATCGCCGGGCATACCAAAAAGTTCAGGCCCGAAAAGGACAAGGACAGGATCTTCCAAAGGGGCATAAACAGCATCGCCGCCCGCCTCATCATAATAGGCAAGCGCTTTATGAATCGCTTGTTCTTCGTCCAATTGCGGCGTTAACGCCTTGTTGTCCTTTGCGAGGGCTTGCACATTTCTTAAGACCCCCGCATTCACATTCACTACGTTGGATGTACCGTCCAGGTGAACCACTACTTGCGCTCCGTAAATCTCATAGGCTTGACCGGCACCAATCAGATACTGATCGAAGCGTACGAATTGGTGTTCTTCTTGGGGCACAATCCGCTGAAACCGCAACTGCGTCGCTTCTGTATCAATACCGAAGGCGTCGCCGTGGGCGGTAATAAAGTTCAACGCTGTTTGTTCTACAGTTGCGAGCCCTTTATCGGCTGTCCTTGGGCTTCGGAAATAGGCGTATTGGGGGGCGGCGAGAAAACGCACTGTCCCGTCTTTATTCGTATAAAGTACGGGGGAATCCTCCACCTCAACACCTGCCAGACTGCGGATCAATCCATTGACCGCCTCAGAATCGGCCCGGGGCTGTGTACTGTCTGCGAC
>JAAYJI010000031.1 GCA_012523015.1 Candidatus Hydrogenedentota bacterium | reverse complement strand
GATCCTAAAGATCTTGATGGCGTCAGCAATTATATTTTATCTGTTGCCTCTTCCAAAGACGCGGCAAAACCGGCAGCACTTTTATACTATATTGACTCCCTTTCCTATATGACTTATCAGGGCGAAAGCAAGTACAATCATATCCAACCCGCACAGGTAGAATGGTATCGCAACGAATCGACGCGTCTCCGTGAAGCCAATGGCGGGACTGCGTTACCGGCCTTGGCTTTCTTCCACATTCCGCTTCCTGAATACAATCAAGTCTGGGAGTCAGGGAAATCCATTGGTGTGAAACAAGAGGACGTTTGTAATTCCCCGGTGAATTCCGGATTATTCGATGTCATGGTCGAGATGGGCGATGTAATGGGTGTTTTTTGTGGCCACGACCATACGAATGATTATATTGGCGAGTTGGAGGGAATTTATCTTGCTTATGGTCGCGGTTCCGGCTATGGAACCTATGGTAAAGAAGGCTTCTCCCGCGGCGCACGGGTGATCGAACTAGTCGAAGGGGAACGTGCATTTAAGACATGGCTGCGCCTGAGAACGGGCGAAAAAGTCGAACAGCTTCCTAAGCAGGATTGACGCGGCACGCCTTTAACAAACATGTTAACACTGAAAAGACGCTCTTCTAGGGATGACGGACATAGTAGGAAGAGCGCTTCAAAATCATTTGTCAGGAGTTTGCCTTAAGAGGGCTCATGATGCCTTGGCTTGTGATAGGCATAGGCCGCTGACAAGGGAGGTAAAGAGTCAAAAGAATCATGATGATCCACCGGCGTAACGCTTTCTTTGAATGTGCGAAACCTTTAGTTCTCTTCATGGGGGCTGTGATTATAGTAATAGCCGCTTCCTTTACTGGTTGTGTGCGCCACAGTCCGCCTTTATACATTCCCCCTGAAGTTCCAAAGCCTGTTGATGTGGTAGAAAAGAAAAAGGAGGATATTCCGTCCTTGTGTCCGGTGCAATGTCCGACTGCAAGAATTTCATCCTGTTTTGGAGAAAGACGCGGTAAAGACCGGGTTCATAAAGGTGTTGATATTTCAGTACAGCATGGTACACCTGTGGTAGCAGCGGCAGAAGGTACGACCAGTTTTTGCGGAATCCAAAGTAAATACGGCAAAATGGTGATCATTGATCATTGCAATGGTTATGAAACGGTCTACGCCCATCTGGATAAAATCTTGACGGCACAAGGGGTTTCTGTGAAACGAGGGACGCAAATAGGGCTGGTTGGCGCAACGGGAAATGCCACAGGATCTCATCTTCATTATGAAGTACGCAAAGACGGAGATCGCGTGAACCCGGAATCCTTTTTCCCTTGATGTTGCTTTTAAATGAGTGGGGGCTGTGACAGTCGGTGCGCTTCGGAAGGCTGACTCCGGCCGCGAAATAAAAAAGCCTTACGTATAATGTTGTACGAATCGGATACCAGGATTTTATGGAATTTTCTATTACAGAAAAGGATGCAACGACTCAGGCACGAGTGGGGGTGTTGCAGCTTCCTCATGGCAAGGTGAATACACCGGTATTTATGCCGGTAGGGACCCAAGCCTCCGTGAAGTCTTTGGACAGTCGCGAATTGATGGAATTGGATGTTCCAATTTTGTTGGGCAATACCTACCATCTTTATTTGCGGCCGGGTACAGCGGTATTTGATAAATTCGGAGGAATCCACCAGTTTATGCAATGGCCTCGTCCTGTCCTAACGGATTCCGGCGGGTTTCAGATTTTCAGTCTTGCCGCGCTCAACAAGGTGAGCGAGGAAGGAGTCATGTTTCGGAGCGCTGTTGACGGATCCCGTCATTTCTTCACACCCGAAAAAGCGATGGACATACAGCGCAGCATTGGTGCCGACATTATTATGTGTCTCGATGAATGCACGGAATATCCGGCTTCTTATGATCGCGCATCCCGCTCCATGGCATTAACAGAGCGTTGGGCGCGCCGCTGCAAAGTACATTGGGAGAAGATGGCTACCTGCGAAAGGCAAAGTCTCTTTGCTATTGTTCAAGGAGGCGTTCATGAATCGTTACGCAAGGAAAGCGCACAAGCCCTGACCGCCCTGTCTTTCCCTGGATATGCCATCGGCGGCGTCAGTGTGGGCGAAACGAAGGAAGAAATGATGGCTGCCGTAGCTTGGACTACCTCTGAGCTGCCCGTTGAAAAACCCCGTTATCTTATGGGCGTGGGCGCTCCCGAAGATTTATTGCATGCTATTGAACTGGGTGTGGATATGTTCGATTGTGTCATGCCGACACGTAATGCACGCCATGGCGCACTATTTACGTTGGACGGGCGTATCAACATAAAAAACGCACGCTTTGCCGGTGATCCGAACCCGATAGAAGAGGGCTGCGGCTGCCCGGCATGCCGCGTCTATTCCCGAGCCTATATCCACCATCTTTTCCGCGCCGGAGAAATCCTCGCCTTACGTCTCAATACTTTACATAACCTTTTCTTTATGATACAATTAACTTCCCGTGTGCGTGATGCCATACGTAAAGGCTCCTTCAGTACCTTTAAGAGGACTTTTCTCCAACGATATCTGTACAACAAGGCGCTTTAATGGCTGCGAGGATTCCCGCGTAAACACGTACATTCCAATTTATAACCCTTAGGAGAATGGCTTGTGTGGTATTATTGTATGATGCAGGCGCAGCTATTGGCTGCGAATGGAAGTGAAGGCGGAGCAGAAAGTACTTCACCGGGCAACCCGCTTACCGGAATGTTGCCGATGATCGTCGCTTTTTTTGCGATCATGTATTTTCTCATGATTCGGCCCCAGCAAAAGCGTGAACGGGAACGGAAAAACATGTTGTCTGCCTTGGGCAAAGGCGACAATGTCGTAACGACCGGTGGCGTTTGCGGTACTGTTGTTGGTCTTACCGAAGATCGCGTCGTTTTGCGCGTAGATGACAATGTAACCATGGAATTTGTACGCGGCGCTATTGCACAAGTACTTCAAAAAGAAAACAAATCCTGATTTTTCCAAAGAGCCGCATGGAGCGGTGAAACCAAGTTACCCCAACACCGGGGATGGTGGAGTTACTCATGTCTAAACACTTGTATAGAACTCTTTTTATCTGGGCAGTCATTGTACTTGCCTTTATTAATGTATACCCGACCATCGGCTGGATGCTTCTTTCCGAAGAATCTCGTACCGAACGGTTGGCGCAATGGCAGGCGGAAGATGATGAACTCGCACGCCGCCGGACAGGCTATTGGGAAGAGGTGTTTGTCAGCGCCAAACGATGGGCGCAGTGCGACCGCAGCAAAGTCATTAATCTCGGATTGGACTTGCAGGGCGGTATTCATATGGTTATCGGCTTTGATGTTGATAACCTATCGAAGGAGGTCGTGGACGAGTATAAGTCACGCGGCTACGGCGATGCCGATATTAAAAAAGAAATTCAACGCATTGTGCTGGAGCAAATCACGCGGCGTATTAACGACTTTGAAGCGAAAGAACCCATTGTACAGACCTTGGGCGATAATCAAATTCAGGTTCAATTGCCCGGTGAAAAAGATGTGCAGCGCGCTAAAAACCTGATCACGAAGACCGCACAAATGAACTTTCATATTGTGACGGGACCCGATCAGGCGCGCCCCGTTTTTGAGGCAATCCGAAACGGCTTCCCCGAAGAATTCCTCCCATATGTAAAGGTTTCTTCCCTTCATCCTGACATGCTGTCTGTTACCCAAGAAAATTACAACCGTGTGCAACGCGTCTTGGCCCAAGCGGCCGAGAAGGACATTATCCCTGAAGATAAGCTCGTCGTTTTTAGCCAAAAACCCAAACCTTACGACAGAAACCAAGATTACCAACTATACGTTATTGATAAAGAGCCGATTACCAGTGGTACGGGATTAACCTCGGCAAGCGCCATTCAAGATCAGAGTAATCCTCCCTACTGGCAAATTCTTTTCTCCTTCAATGCTGCCGGTGCCGCGAGCTTTGCTGAAGCTACCGGCCAAAATATCGGCAAGCCCATGGCGATTGTACTTGACAATGTAGTCGTGTCTGCCCCGACGATTCAAGACCGCATCGCCGGCGGCCGTGGACAGATCACAGGCAGTTTCGAACCCGAAGAGGCAAATGACCTTGCCATTGCGCTGAACTCCGGTTCCATGGTCGTACCCGTTCGCGAGGAATTCACACGGACCGTGAGCGCCAGCTTGGGTGCTGATACGGTGCGTAGCGGCGTGATTGCCTCCCTGGCAGGTATCACCGTGGTCGTCCTCTTTATGATGGCTTATTATTGGGGCGCCGGCGTGATTGCTTGCATTTGCCTTGCCCTCAATGCCTTGATGATTATCGCTGCCATGGCCTATTTTGGCATGACCTTGACGCTGCCCGGTATTGCAGGACTCATCCTTACCATGGGTATGGCAGTGGACGGCAACGTACTTATCTTTGAACGTATCCGTGAAGAGTTGAAGCGCGGCCACACAATGGCGGCTTCCATTGAAAGCGGTTTTAAGAGAGCGGCAGTCACTATTATTGATTCGAACTTAACAACCCTTATTGCCGCCATTATCTTGATGCAATTTGGCACGGGTCCTGTAGCCGGCTTTGCGATCACGCTGAGCGTTGGTATTTTTACCAATGTATTTACCGCATTGATTATTGGCCGTGCCCTTTTTGATTTCGCCCTTGAAAAGAGACTTTTTAAAGTCATTAAAATGCACAGCATTGTGCCCGAAAAAACGAAAATACCCTTCCTGCAGATGCGCTTCTTCGCCTTTATTTTTAGCGGTCTTGTCATTCTTGCAGGCATTGGCATGTTTGCGTATCGGGGCATGGATAATTTCGGTGTCGACTTCCAACAGGGAACCAATCTTATTCTCCACATAGAAAATGAAAACCCTGTTTCTGTCGGCTATGTTCGTCAGGCACTGACTTCCGCTGAATTCAATAATCCCGTTGTACAGGAAAGTGCGGATGAAGCTGAAGACATACACAACATATTCATCATTCGTGTTGGAGATGTTACACGGGTCGAACATGCCGACGAAGGAGAGGGCGCTCCCCTCCAGACCGTTGCCGATCGAATCAGGACAGCGCTGGCACCTTTGACCGAAGCCGGTACTGCTGAAGCCGTGAGCCTGGAAAGTGAACAAACTGTGGGGCCTGCCGTTGGCGCACAATTGCGTTGGGATGCCCTCAATGCTGTTTTCTGGGCGCTCCTCGCAATGTTTATTTATATGTGGATACGCTTTGACTTCAGACACAGTATTGGCGGCGTGGTTGCCTTGCTCCATGACATGCTGGTTGCGGTAGGGCTCTTTGCCCTAGCCGGTGGTTTGATTTCCATGAATGTCATCGCCGGGTTGCTGACAATCCTCGGTTACTCGATCAATGACACCATCGTCATTTACGACAGAATTAGGGAAGATCAGGAAGCACGCCGTGGACAAGGGATGAAATTTATAGACATCCTAAACGGCGCCATTAATGCAACCTTGAGCAGAACACTGCTAACCTCGTTAACCACCCTCTTTGTGGTTGTCGTACTCTATTTCTTTGGCGGCAGTGCCATTCACGACTTTGCCTTCATCCTCCTCGTCGGTATCGTCTTCGGTACCTATTCCTCCGTCTTTATCGCCAGCGCCCTGGTTTATGTGATCCAGCCTAAAAGCGGTGATTCCGGCGTTGTTTTCAAGAGAAAAGTAGACGCAAAAGACAAGACAGTTTCCGAAGCTTCAGGGGCTCAACAGCGCCCCCGTAAAAAAGGTGCACGCGCATAAATCTGCGCCCACCAAAGTATGATCTATAACGTAGAGCCCTTCTTCACGAAGGGCTCTTTTTTTAGGCTTGTCTGTGGTCAGCAATAACAAATGCTGCTCCGCAAAAAACTAAGTAAGACAAAAGATAGTTTTGTAAGGCGCTTAGGTTGATTACACTGCGGCTATGGTCGGAAAACTATTCGGTCTTAATCAAACTTTCTTTCGGTGCTGCTTGCAATTTTTTTCATCGTTAAATCTTTGTCTTCTGTTATTATCAAGTGCGTTCCGGAAGCTTCTTTATATTGCCAGTACTGGGTAGGTGTAGTGTCGAAAAATGGAACGTCGTCAAAAAACATTTCAACGATAGGGTTCGGTTCTTTAACGCCTAAGGTCATCGATGGAATCTTGTAATTATCTACTACGCCCTGAACAAATTCAGGCGCGTTCATATCGTACACATTAAAAAGATAGTTTACCGCTTTTCCATTCATGTAAACTTCAATGACTTCCCGCGTTTTAGAATTGGCATAAACAGAGACCATACCGGGAAGGTGAGCCGATGCGGGTAAAGAAAACAGAAGCAAAGGGTTAATGTCATCTGTAACCTCTGCGTGGGCTTTTAAAACCAAATAGCCTTGGTCTGAAGTTTCTATATCCGCGATCGTCCACGAATCGTCAACGAGGCGCGATAAATTATTTTGCGCCTCGTCAATGCTCATACCAATATAAAAACCTTTGATCGTTAGTCCCTTATGTTTTGAAGAAGTTTTTGCTCGTGTAGAATCGGATTCTTTTGAACTGTCACTGTCGGAAGTGGTTTTTGCTCGTGTAGAAGTAGTCTCTTTTCCCACGTCATGGCTGGCGGAAAGCTCGGGTTGCATAGAATCTGACACTTGTTCTCTGGCTAGATGGGCGATAGTTTCATTGGTATCATGCTTTAGTTCATCAACCACTGCTATTCTTGCTTCCCTTGCTTCTTGTTGTTTCTTACCCTCTGCCCGCCCTGATACGAGGATTAGCAAAATAAGAACGCCCATTATCATCGTCACTTTACCGGTAATTCTGCTTTTCCAGAGATTGAGAAAACGGCTGCCATGTCGCTTGAATCCTGTTTCCTCTTGATCCGCCACAAAACCGCGCTTTAGCTCTGCGGCAAAGATGCGTAGGTATTTTTTAATGACTTCAATAGGGGGTTCTTCCTGTCCTTGACTTCCCGCCTGATTCGACATGTCCGTTTTTTTGTTTTCGTCATTCATTTCGTCCTCCTCATTGGCTGTCTCCGCTTTGTTTCATTTACGATAAAGAACCAATATCCACACCTATTATTTCAGAATAGTCGGAAAAAATCCAGATCAAAGTAGGCGCAGGTTTTTATTGTAATAGTGAGTTTACATTTCCAAACGTTTATTGCTCGACCGTAAATCGCCTAAATCGATAGCTTTTAATTAGGAGAGGGAAGATCCATAAGGAGCCATAGACACAAAAAAGCCTTGGTTCATGGTGAGGATGAACCAAGGCTATTAACAATCAGGTTTAGATTCGCTTATTTAGAGCGGCGTATTATTTTTTCCGAGGCGTTTCGATAGCAGCCTGTGCCGCAGCGAAGCGCGCGATAGGAACGCGGAAAGGACTGCAGCTGACGTAGTCCAATCCGGCACGGTGACAGAATTTCACGGAAGACGGTTCGCCGCCGTGTTCACCGCAAATACCGCATTTAAGATCCGCTTTGGTCGAACGGCCTTTCTTAACCGCCATTTCAACCAGAATGCCAACACCGGACTGATCCAAGACTTCAAAAGGATCGTTGGGCAGGATATTTTGGTCGAGATAGGTCGGCAGGAAGGAACCGATGTCATCGCGCGAAAAACCGAAAGCCATTTGGGTCAGATCGTTGGTACCAAAGGAGAAGAATTCACCGGCTTCAGCAATTTCGTCGGCCGTGAGTGCAGCCCGAGGAACTTCAATCATGGTGCCTACCATGTAGTCCACCTTGACTTTGGCTTCTTTTTTGACTTCGTCGGCGACGCGGTCAATGATTTCACGTTGGTGAACCAGTTCGGCTTTGCTTCCAACGAGAGGAACCATGATCTCAGGGAGAACCTTGATTCCATCCTTGGTAAGTTCTACCGCCGCGCCGATGATGGCACGCACTTGCATTTCCGTAATTTCGGGATACGCGATTCCGAGACGGCATCCGCGGTGACCGAGCATGGGATTCAATTCGTGCAAGGATTTGATGCGGTTAAGGACTGTAGCGGTATCAAGGCCGCAATGCTTCGCGAGGGCATCAAGTTCTTTCTCGTCCGTTTCAAGGCTGCCCACAAACTCGTGAAGGGGCGGATCCAGCAGACGGATGGTAACCGGTTTGCCGGCCATTTCTTTGAAGATGCCCATGAAGTCGTTTTTCTGGAAATCCAGAAGCTTCATGACGGCTTTACGGCGGTCTGCTTCGTTGTCAGCCACAATCATTTCGCGAACAAAGATGATGCGTTCATGACCGAAGAACATATGTTCTGTCCGGGCAAGTCCGATGCCTTCTGCGCCAAATTTCAGCGCTTGTTGCGCATCTTCCGGGCTTTCGGCATTGGTGCGTACGTTGATCTGGCGCACTGCGTCGGCCCAAGTCATGAGCTTCGCGTACCACTCGTTTTGGTCGGGATCCGCAGGGAGCAGCGGCAATTGGCCGAGGTACACATTTCCAATGGAGCCATTGAGTGTAATCCAGTCGCCTTCTTTCACGACGGTATCGCCAACGGTAAATTGTTTGGTACGTGCATCAATCCGTATCTCTGCACACCCAACGATACAGCATTTGCCCCAACCGCGTGCCACAAGTGCCGCGTGGGAGGTCATGCCGCCCATAGAGGTCAAAATAGCTACGGCAGAACGCATTCCTTCCACGTCTTCGGGAGAGGTTTCGTTTCTAACCAAAATAACGTTTTTACCTTGTGCTGCCCATTCGTTGGCGGCTTCACTGGTAAAGACTACCTGGCCGACTGCGCCGCCGGGGCCCGCGGGCAATCCCTTGGCAATATGGGAAGCGGCTTTGCCGGCTGCCGGGTCAATCATGGGGTGCAGCAGTTCATCTAATTGTTCAGGCTTTACGCGCATAATGGCGGTGTTCTTATCAATCAGTCCCGATTCTGCCATTTCCACCGCCATACGTACGGCAGCGGTGCCCGTCCGTTTACCGGTACGGGTCTGCAGCATGTAGAGTTTGCCATTTTCAATGGTGAACTCTACGTCTTGCATGTCTTTATAATGATCTTCAAGTACGTTGCGAATATCATAAAGTTCTTTATAGATGGCGGGCCATTCCTGCTCTAAGGAAGCCAGGTGCTGGTTGCTCTCGTTTTTAGTATCTTCGTTTAAGGGAGAGGGGGTGCGAATTCCGGCAACCACGTCTTCACCTTGCGCATTTAACAGCCACTCGCCAAAAAAATTGTTGATTCCTGTTGCAGGATCACGGGTAAAGGCAACACCGGTTGCTGAATTGGAGCCGAGGTTACCATATACCATGGCCTGCACGTTTACTGCAGTACCCCATTCTTCGGGGATGCCTTCAATGCGACGGTAAGATTTGGCGCGTTTTCCATTCCAAGATTGGAATACGGCTTTGATGCCGCCCCACATTTGTTCCATCGGATCATCGGGGAATTCAGCGCCAAGAACTTTTTTGACAATGGCTTTAAATTCGTCGCAAAGGCCTTTCAGATCATCGGCACACAGGTCTGTATCTTCGGTAACGCCCTTCTTTTGTTTGAGGGCTTCCATGGCATCTTCAAGCTGAATACGGATGCCTTCGCCGTCTTCCGGTTCGATATCGGCCGCTTTTTCCATGACCACATCAGCGTACATCATGATCAGACGTCGGTAGGAGTCATAGGCGAAACGGGCGTCTCCGCTTTTGGCGATCAAGCCGGGCAGCGTTTCTTGAGACAGTCCAAGGTTAAGGACGGTGTCCATCATACCGGGCATGGACATGCGTGCGCCGGAACGCACGGAAAGGAGCAGCGGATCTTCCTTATCGCCATATTTCTTGTTCATAACCGCTTCGACTTGGGCGAGGGCACTTTTAACCTCTTCTTCGAGCGCGTCGGGGAGGTTACCATTATTTTTATAATAGTCAGTGCATACTTCGGTGGTGATTGTGAAACCAGCAGGCACCGGAATGCCTAAATTTGCCATCTCGGCAAGGTTGGCGCCCTTACCGCCCAATAAATTCTTCATTTCGGCATCGCCATCTGCTTTGCCACCGCCAAAGAAGTACACGTTCTTTTTCGCCATAGAACCAGATTCTCCTTCTGTTGAAAAGTTGATACATTCCCCTTATTCTCTATTCATGAACGACATGAGCATGCAGTGGAATCAGAGATTCCAATGGAAGGGGTACACAGGACAGGATTGTTTCCACGAGGAAACAGTCTTAGTATACAATAACGTAGAGCGTATAAGCAAATGATCCTGAAAAACCTGCTTATAATGTATATTTACCCCTTGAAGATGGAATGAAGTTTTGGCCGACAAAACAGTGATATCCCTTGCGGTCAGAGCGTTGATTGTGATTTGTATGGACAAAGCTGTCAACGGAGCGCGGCGCGGCATCTCCCATCAAATTTAAATTTATGCGAAAAATAATCGATCTATCAGGTTGATGTTGATAGGTTTAGAATAAGGTGTCTTAGAAAAATGAATCCAAAAGAATCAGCTTCCCAAGATATTTATTTTGATGAAAAGACAGAAACTGCTTTTGCTGAAAAGCGGCGTCTCATGGTGAAGGAACAACTCATTGAAAGAGGTATAAAAGATGAGCGCGTTCTGGAGGCTATGACCGTGACACCAAGACACCGCTTCGTCTCACTCGAAAAATCCGCAGAATCTTACGCGGATCATCCCCTTATAATTGATTGTGGTCAAACCATTTCCCAGCCCTATATGGTTGCTGCCATGACAGAATTGCTGCAGCTCAATCCGCGGGCAGTGGTATTAGAGATTGGTACCGGATCAGGCTACCAGACCGCCATATTGGCGCGTCTTGCCGCACGCGTTATCAGCATTGAGCGACATGCTGCATTGGCGGAACAAGCGCGGGAACGATTATTGCAGCTGGGGTATGACAATATTCAGATTGTTGTGGGGGATGGCAGCGTAGGCTTTCCCGAGGCAGGGGACTATGATGGGATCTTGGTAACTGCCGGCGCGCCATCCATACCCGTTGCATTGCAGGATCAGCTGGCGGAAGGGGGGCGCTTGGTCATTCCTGTGGGCGATGAGCGCTTACAAACGCTTATAACTGTCACCAAAAAAGGCGGAGAATATATACGGGATAGAGGGATGACGTGCCGCTTTGTCCCCTTAGTAGGTCAAGAGGGTTGGAAGAGTCCCTTCTGATTTTCCATCGGCGGAACACAGCATCCAAGCTATAGCTTTCCCAGCTTTATGAACTCAGAGACGGGTCATTTAGTTTTCCGTGATAAGCCGTTTCCAACTAAAGGTAAGCGCCACAGAACAGATAATAGACAGCAGTCCCAGCGTCGTTCCCAAGATATATCGCCCGTAAATAAAGTAACCCGTTGCAAAGAGAGCAGCGTAAATAGCGATGCATCCCAATATCATACAGAGGATTCCCTGGGGTAACTGCCGGCCGGAAGTACTACATTCTTTGTCGTCAATCAAAACGTTTATTTTCTTCCAGCCCGGCCCGCCGGGTCGAATATGTTTGTAAAAGTTACACAAGGTCTCTTCATCGACGGGGCGCGTGAGATAGGTCATGAGTAACCAAGCAACGGTTGTAATCCCGATGCTCATTAACAACTGCATCCAATCCTCGACGGGCGTGAGTCCTATCCTGGTATGAACAAAGCGGAAATAGATGGCAATGATGAAAGACACGGTCATCGCTGTAATTTCGCTTGCGGCATTAATACGCCACCAGAACCACCGCAAAATAAAGCTCAAGCCTGTACCGGCTCCTACCATCAGAATGATATTAAAATTGTCGAGGGCACTTTCCATAACCAGCGCCAAAGCTCCGGCAAAAATCATCAGTAAAACAGTAACGATTCGTCCCACATGAATCAATTCTTTTTCGCTGCTTTTGGGGCGCAGGAAGCGCGCATAGAAATCGTTTACTAAATAGGAGGCACCCCAGTTGAGGTGGGTTGAAATGGTGGACATGTAGGCGGCGATCAAAGAGGCTACGACCAATCCCAACAATCCGGCAGGTAAAAAAGTGAGCACGGCGGGATAGCCGAGATCATCATTCACGACCGACGCGGCATGGGGAAATGCCTCACGCAATGCGTCAAGGTTGGGGAAGACCGCCAGAGAACACAAGGCGACAATAATCCACGGCCACGGGCGCAAAGCATAGTGTGCTGCATTAAAAAAGAATACGGAGCCCAAGGCATGTTTTTCATCTTTTGCTGCGAGCATACGTTGTGCTATATAGCTGCCGCCGCCCGGTTCTGATCCGGGATACCACACACTCCACCAATGGACCATAATGGGCATGAGAAATACAGCAATAACCATTTGCCGCTGGTCTTTGGCTAGGAAATCCGGAAAGAAAGCCAATTTATCGCGTACTTCAGGATGGGACAAGAGGTTGGTCAATCCGCCTACGGCCGGGTGGCGTAAAGCGACGATTGCCGCCCCTACAGCACCGACCATTGCCATGCAAAATTGAAATAAATCGGTGTAGAGAACGCCGCGCAACCCGCCGAGTGTACTGTAAATAACGGTGATTGTGCAGGCAATGAGAATGGTTTGAAGGGGCGTCAATTGCAGAAGCACACTTCCGATTTTTATGGCGGCAAGGGACACAGACGCCATAACAATGATATTAAAAAATACGCCCAAGTAGATGGCGCGAAAGCCCCTTAAAAAAGCGGCTGAGCGACCACTATACCGCAATTCATAAAATTCGAGATCGGTAAGCAGATTCGAGCGACGCCATAAACGGGCGTACACAAAAACCGTGAGCATGCCGGTCAATAGAAAGGCCCACCACACCCAGTTTCCCGACACGCCGTTTTTGCGCACAATATTGGTCACAAGATTCGGCGTATCCGTTGAAAAGGTGGTGGCGACCATGGACACGCCCAGCAGCCACCACGGCATGCTGCGTCCGGCGACAAAATATTCTGCCGTACTGGAACCGGCTTTTTTAGTGACAAGCAAGCCTACAACTAAGGAGACCACAAAAAACAAAAAGACAATTCCCCAGTCAATAGGTGTTAACAACATGCTCAGTCTCCTTATGGCAGATACAATTCGCCGCTACATCGACTTCGACAATAATGGTTTTTGCGATTATGCCGCTGTGAATTCGCGCACTTGTTTAAGTACGGCAGCCGCGTGTCCCGCCGCTTTTACCGAGGTCCAAGCTTGGCGGACGGTACCTTTGCTGTCGATGAAAAAGGTGCTTCTTATGATGCCCATATAGGTTCTTCCGCACATAGTCTTTTCGCCCCAGGCACCGTATTTTTCAGCGATTTTATGGTCAGGATCGGAAAGGAGCATAACGGTCAGCTCATGCTTCTCAGTGAACTTACAATGGGAAGTTATGCTGTCGGGACTTACGCCAAGCACCACGGTGTTGAGCGCTTCAAATTCGGCTTGCAGATCACTAAACTCTTTTGCTTCCCGTGTGCAGCCCGGTGTATTGTCTTTGGGATAGAAATAGAGAACCACGTTTTTCCCTTTGAATTCAGAAAGTTTGACGCTAGTCTCTTCGCCGGAGCTCAGTGTAAAGGCCGGGGCTTTTTTTCCGGTCAAGGGATGATTTTCTTTTGCGTTTGCCATGTAATACATACTCCTAAACGTTAAATCGGTTTACAGTTAATGGTCTTTATTCTAAACCTTCAGTTTGTTTCTCTCCAAAATACATTTCAGCAATACCGCGTTTGGGATCCGGAGCGGGAAGATACCGGAGCAACAGCTCGCCGAGTAGCCCCAATCCCAATCCCAGTGCGCCAATGCTGACAATAATAAGACCCACCAAAATCAGCATCAAAACGATTGCTGTCAGCGCCAGTTGTTCATTGTGGGGCGCACTGCTGTAGAGCAGTGGAACGACCAGTCCGGAAATAACGGCGACGATCAATGAAAATATTACAAGGGAGCTGTAAAAGAGCATCATGCGCCCAAAGTATTGACCCGGTGCATCGCCGTACCGTGTCAGAAAGGTCGCGGTGATGGCATCCATAGCGCCGCGAAAAAATCTTTCGATGCCGTACTTTGATTGGCCATGTTTGCGCGGATGATGCCGCACCGGAATTTCCGTTACTTTATAGCCTAAATTCGCGGCAAAGACCGGGATCAGCCGGTGCATATCACTCCACAGCGGTAACTGCTCCGCCACTTCCTGCCGAATCGCCTTGAAGCCGCTGTTGATGTCGTGAAGAGGAAGTTTAAAGGTATATGAAATCCAGCCATTGTAGAGGCGAGACGGGATCCGTTTATGCCAAGGATCATAGCGTTTCTTTTTCCAACCGCATACGACATCATAACCCTCATTAATCTTTGCCAGAAGGGCAGGTATTTCTTTGGGATCATCTTGCAGATCCGCATCCATGGTGATAATGACATCACCTTTCGCAAGCGAAAATCCCGCTGCCAAAGCATTGGTCTTTCCAAAATTGCGTCGCAGCCGAATGATGTCCACCATGTCATGTTGCTTGCGCAGGTCGCACAGGATTTCCCAAGACCGATCTGTGCTTCCGTCGTCAATGAACAGTACACGGTAAGGGTGTTCCCCGACATTCTCCATAATCCCTTGCTGCAATAAGACAAGGGTCGCTTCTTCATTATAAACGGGAATAACAAATGTAATGTTTTGGATCATCTGCTTATTGTATTCTAGAATTTTCGTCGGACTCCCACATGTCACAATTCTTGTCCATGACACATTTTAACCGGAAAGAATATTCATTTAACTGAGCGATGGCAGCGGGGCCTATATTCAGATTCGCCGCTTTCAAATTAGCCAACAATTGTTGTGTTTTACGGGCGCCGATAATCACCGAACTAATGCCCGGCTGCGCCATTACCCAGCATAAACTGACCACAGACATGGGGATATTAATAGCTTCAGAAAAGTCCATTATTTCGTCTAGCGTATCTTGGAGAATACTTTCATGGCCTCCCTCTCCGTGGCGCGTGCCATCCCGTAATGCAGAAAAATGGCGCGTTCTCCGTCGCAGCATGGGGATATCATCGAGATCCTTATAGCGGCCTGACAACAATCCTTGCATGAGGGGCATATAGACCAATTCGCCTAAAT
>JAAYJI010000030.1 GCA_012523015.1 Candidatus Hydrogenedentota bacterium | reverse complement strand
TTGCCGCCCTGTGTAAATTAACACCCGGGAAGGTGTATTTCTGTACCGATGAAAAGGACAAGCTTCGCCCTCAAGTCATTGCTTCCAATCTGCAGACAGAAAGTTTTTCGGGCCCTCATCCGAGCGGTACTGTAGGCGTCCATATTCACGTTTTGGATCCTGTGGGTCTTCGTGTTCCGGGCCGCACACCCAGTACTCCCCCTGAAATGAATCGGCTCCATCCCTTGGACAATATTAAAACTGTATGGCATATTGGTCTTCAAGATCTATTGTCCTTGGGCGATCTTTTCTTGAGCGGCAAATTGGATGTGACCCGTGTGGTCAGTTTAGCGGGACCGGCTGTCAAGGATCCGCATCTTCTGCGCACGCGCATAGGCGCATGTCTTGACCAGCTTACTGCGAAAGAGCTGGAGCCGGGTGAAAACCGTATTTTATCGGGCAGTGTATTTTGTGGACGCGACGCCTCTCATGAAACGATCGCTTATCTGGATCGTTTTTCCAACCAAGTATGCGTGTTGCGCGAAGGCCGCGATCGTGAATTTCTTGGGTGGCTGGCTCCGGGCGCAAAAAAGTTTTCAGCGAGCCGCCTTTTTATGTCACGGCTTCTGCCCAAACGCTTGTTCAGTATGACTACAGACACGAACGGCAGTGTCCGTGCCATTGTGCCCATGGGTCTTTATGAAGCTGTGATGCCTATGGACATTCAGCCGACCTATCTGCTGCGTTCTCTTTGTGTGGATGATGTGGAACAGGCAGAGAAATTGGGCTGTTTGGAACTGGATGAAGAAGACCTTGCCCTATGCAGTTTTGTAGATCCGGGTAAAACAGATTTTGGTCTGTTGTTGCGTAGAAATCTTGAAATTATAGAGAAGGAAGGGTAAGACGGCCCATGAAATTCCTCCGAAAGTTAATGGATAAGCCGGCGCCTCTCTTTAAAGAGGGCGGCAAACTGTCATTCTTTTACCCCTTATATGAAGCTTTGGATACCTTCAGCTTCACACCGGGTGAGGTGACAAAATCCGCCCCCCATGTAAGAGATGCCATAGACTTAAAACGGCTCATGTTTACCGTGGTGATCGCCCTTGTACCCGCCATCTTTATGGGTATTTGGAATGTTGGCTACCAGATTAATGCAGCGCTGGCAGCAGGGGTGACCCCTGAGGGCTGGCGCGGCGCGTTGATCAGCGCCCTTGGCATCGGATTCGATGCGAATTCTTTCCTTGCCTGTTTTATACATGGCGCCTTATATTTTCTGCCCGTTCTGATTGTCGCCTTTACGGCGGGCGGCGGCATCGAAGTGTTCAGTGCCATGATACGCAAACATGAGGTCAACGAAGGCTTTTTTGTGACGGGCTTCTTGATCCCCTGTATTTTGCCGCCTACGATTCCGCTTTGGCAGGTCGCTTTGGCAACCGCTTTCGGCGTGGTGATCGGCAAGGAAATTTTCGGCGGTACGGGCATGAATATTTTCAACCCGGCGCTGGTAACGCGTGCCTTCTTATATTTTGCCTATCCCGCCCAAAACTCAGGCGACAAAGTCTGGGTCGCGGTAAACCAAAGTCAGGCATTCGACGGCTACAGCGGCGCCACTCTGCTGGCACGAGTTGCAGAAATTCCGCCGGACAGCGCGGGCAGGGCTTATGAAAGCGCCATCAGCGGCCTTGTCATCCAAGGCAAGAGTGTCAGCTGGATTGATGCTTTTCTGGGTTGGATCCCGGGCTCCATGGGAGAGACCTCTACCTTGGCTTGCCTACTAGGCGCTGTGTTGCTCATTATTACGGGCGTCGCTTCATGGCGCATTATGGTTTCCATGATCGCCGGCGGTTTTGCCATGACCTTCGCACTGAACTTGGTCCATTCGGAAACCAATGAAATGATGAACCTGCCTTTCCACTGGCACTTTGTTGTTGGCGCCTTTGCTTTTGGCATGGTCTTCATGGCGACCGAACCTGTCACTGCAACCTATACGCTCACAGGAAAATATATTTACGGTTTCGGTATTGGGGTCATGACGGCTCTGATACGTGTGGTGAATCCTGCTTACCCTGATGGCGTTATGCTTGCCATATTGTTTATGAATTTGCTGGCTCCGCTCATTGATTATGTGGTGGTCGCCAGAAACATCACGAGGAGGGTTGCTCGCAGTGCAGTATAGTATGAAATATATTTTCGGTTTTGCCGCTGTACTCTGCTTTATATGTTCGATCTTGATATCCTCCGCCAACGTGGGACTTCGCGAACGGCAAGAGATTAACAAGGTTCTCGACAAACAAAAAAGTGTGCTGCAGGCGGCGTGGCTGGTAGAGCCGGGCGAAAAGCTGGAACGTGCGCGGATCGAAGAATTATTTAAAAATATACGCGTTCGTATTCTCGATTTGAGCTCCGGCGAAATCTTGGATGATGTGGATGCAGAAAGCTTTGATGAAGCCAATGCGCCTAAGATTGCTGCCCCGGCCAATAACGCCGGATTAATTGAATTGAACGAACATATCAAGTTCTATGAAGTCATGGACGGCGATGAGGTGACCATGTTTGTCCTTCCTATTGTAGGGAAAGGACTGTTGTCTACTATGTATGGTTTCCTTGCCCTTGATGCCGATACACGGACCATACGCGGTCTGACCTACTATGACCAAGCCGAGACGCCCGGTCTGGGCGGTGAAGTCGTCAATCCGAAATGGAAAGCCCTATGGAAAGGGCGGCTCGCCTACGATGAAGACTGGAAGGTTAAGATTGAAGTGGTCAAAGGCGCTGCCGGTTCCGTGGAAGACAATCCTTATGGCGTTGATGGCTTGAGCGGCTCTTCATTGACCAGTCGCGGCGTCACCAATATGCTGCATTTCTGGCTGGGCGAACAGGGATATGCGCCATTCCTGAAAGCCTTTAGAGAAAGTGGAAAGGCCTAATTTATGAAATTCAATCAAAAGCAGCGCGAGGCATTGCTGGATCCTATTGTCAATAACAATCCCATCACGGTCCAGATATTGGGGGTCTGTTCCGCCTTGGCGGTGACTTCCAAATTGTCTACCGCCGTGGTCATGGGCATCGCCGTTATTTTTGTTACGGGCGGCAGTTCCGCTGCCGTCGCCGCCATACGCAACAGTATCCCATCCAGTATTCGGATCATTGTCCAATTGTCTATTATCGCTTCCTTTGTCATTCTTACCGACCAAATATTGAAAGCCTTTTTATACGATATTAGCAAACAGCTGTCCGTCTTTGTGGGCTTGATCATTACAAACTGCATTGTTATGGGCCGTGCAGAAGCCTATGCCATGCAAAACGGATCTTGGCTCAGTTTCTTAGATGGCGCCGGTAACGCGTTGGGCTACAGTATTATCCTTGTCATTGTGGGAGCCATTCGCGAACTCTTCGGTTCCGGTTCTCTCTTTGGATTTACGCTGCTTCAACGCACTGCAGACGGCGGCTGGTATGAGCCCAACGGCTTGATGCTGCTCGCGCCCAGCGCCTTCTTCCTGATTGGCGCCATTGTCTGGCTTGTTCGTTTGTGGAAACCCGAACAGGTGGAGGAGAATTAACATGGAGCATTATTTAAGTCTTTTCGCGAAAGCGGTCTTTATTGAAAATATGGCGCTTGCCTTTTTCCTTGGAATGTGCTCTTTTTTGGCGTGTTCAAAAAAAGTAAACAATGCCATGGGCTTGGGCATCGCTGTGGTGGTAGTGATGACCATCACAACACCGATCTGCAATCTGGTCTATCGCTGGTTGATGGCACCGGGTGCAATGGCATGGATCCATCCTTCCCTTGCAAAGGTAGATATTTCTTTTTTGTATTTCCTCAGCTTCATTGGTGTGATCGCTGCCATCGTCCAAATCCTTGAGATGACCCTAGACCGTTATGTGCCTTGGCTGTACGCGGCTTTGGGCATTTTCCTGCCCTTGATCGCGGTAAACTGCGCTATCTTGGGGGCGGCGCTGTTCATGGTGGAGCGCAGCTACAATTTCGGTGAGAGCGTCGTCTACGGCTTTGGTGCCGGCTTTGGCTGGGCACTGGCGATCACGTGTATAGCCAGCATTCGCGAACGCATGAAATACAGCAAAGTTCCCCCCGCATTGCGCGGGCTGGGCATTGCGTTCATGTTGACGGGATTGATGGCCCTTGGCTTCATGTCTTTTTCTGGCATCCAGTTATAACCAATAAAGGAGACTTCCTTCATGGGCGGTCTGGTTACTGTTGTAATGGGCGTGGTCATGTTCTGCGCCGTCGTATTGTCGCTGGTCGGTGTTTTATTGGTGGCAAAATGGAAATTAGTGCCATCGGGTGAAGTCAAAATTTTGATAAATGACGATGAAGCGAAAGCACTGATCACCCCGATGGGCAACACCTTGTTGAGCACCTTGGCCGCGAACAAAATCTTCGTGCCTTCTGCCTGCGGCGGCAAAGGTACGTGCGGCGTGTGTACCGTGAAAGTTTTTGAAGGGGGCGGCGCATTCCTTCCCACAGAAGAAGCGCATATCAATAAACGGGAAGCACGGGATCATGTGCGGCTCTCTTGTCAGATCAAAGTTAAAAATGATTTGAAGATTGAAATTCCGCCGGAAGTCTTTGATGTCCGCAAATGGCAATGCACCGTGCGTTCCAACCATAATGTGGCAACCTTCATCAAAGAACTTGTGCTGGAACTGCCCGAAGGAGAATCTGTACCCTTCCGCGCCGGCGGGTATATACAAATAGATTGTCCGCCCCATACCGTCAATTACCGTGATTTTATCATCGAAGACAAATACCGAGATGCGTGGGATCGTTTCGATCTCTGGCAATATAATTCTGTGGTAGATGAAGAAGTAACCCGTGCGTATTCCATGGCGAATTACCCTGAAGAAGAGGGCGTTATCTTGCTGAACGTGCGCATTACACCGCCGCCTCCAGGCACAAACGGCATCCCGCCGGGAATTATGTCTTCTTATATCTTCAATCTGAAGCCGGGCGACAAAGTGACCATATCGGGTCCCTACGGCGAATTCTTTGCCCAAGAAACGGAGCGTGAAATGTGCTTCATCGGCGGAGGCGCGGGTATGGCCCCCATGCGCTCCCATATCTTCGATCAATTCAAGCGGCTCAGAACCAACCGCAAAGTCACGTTCTGGTACGGCGCGCGCAGTCTCCGTGAAATGTTCTATACCGACGACTTCAACAGTATCAGCAGCGAATTTCCTAATTTCACGTGGTACACCGCCTTGTCTGAACCCCAAGCAGAAGATAATTGGTCGGGATTAACCGGCTTTATTCATCAAGTTCTTTATGATGAATATTTGAGCAAACACCCGGAACCGGAAGGGGTAGAATATTATCTGTGCGGACCGCCGATGATGCTTTCCGCCTGCAGACAGATGTTATCTGATCTGGGCGTCGAAGAAGATATGATTCGCTTTGACGACTTCGGATGATCCTACTCCAAGTTATCCAATGCTGACAGCCATCTGCCCGGTACTGTAGGTATCCCACAACCGATATAAGGGTGTTGTCTTTGAGTCTCTTGTCTTTTTTACACCGATACACGCGCGCGGTGCGCGTCGTGCCGCTATTCCTTATGGGCTTCAGTCTCTCCCTTTCTCAGGGATGTACACAGGGGTGTACTGCCCCTTCACGGGCGACGGTGCTCCATGGCAATGCCTTGGGTACCTTTTATACCGTTAACATCTCCCAATTGCCCGATGAGGTGACGAGCGAGGAGATCCAAGATGTCGTTGACAGTACTTTGGATCGGATCAACCGACTCATGTCCACCTATTTGGATGATTCCGAACTCAGCCGCTTTAACACACACGAATCCCATACCCCTTTTCAACTGAGCCCGGAGACTTACACCGTGTTTGAAATCGCGCAACGCGTTTCGGCACAAAGTGACGGCGCTTTTGATGTTACGGTCGGGCCTTTGGTGAATGTATGGGGTTTTGGGCCGGAGGCCTTTACCAAGGTTCCGGATGATGCTGCCATACAAAAACTTAAGGAAGCGGTTGGCTATGAGAAACTCAGCTTGCTCCCTGATCACAAGATTTCAAAATCACAAGCGACGCTTTATTGTGATTTATCGGGTATCGCGAAAGGCTACGCCGTGGACGCCATTGCAGAGGCGTTGACGGCCCTCGGGCTGAAACATTTTATGATTGAGGTGGGCGGGGAAATCCGGGTAAGCGGGGAAAATAGTCAAGGACAAGATTGGAATCTCGGTATTGAGACTCCTAATCCGGAAGGGCGAGAACTATTTATCGTGGTGCATCTGAGCGACGCATCCCTTGCCACTTCCGGCGATTACCGCAATATGTTCGAAGTTGAAGGTCAGCTTGTGAGCCATACCATTGACCCCCATACGGGTTACCCGGTTCAACATCCTGTGGCATCAGTATCTGTCATTCATCCGTCTTGCACTTGGGCGGATGCTTACGCAACGGCACTCATGGTCATGGGCGAAGAAAAAGCCCTCGCTTTTGCGAAGGAGCAGGGCCTTGCTGTTATGCTGATCATTCATGATGGGGAGCACAAGCAGTTTAAAGAGCGCAGTACGCCCCAATTTGACGCTTACCGCAGCAAATAAGGGATTAGTAGGGGTGGGTCAGCAATACTCTGCAGCCGCACGGAACAGGGGAAATAAGGAACAGCCGGCGATCCTTGCGGGACAGCCGGCTGCAGTAAAGACCAAGGCGTTGATTAGATATTCATCAATGACGCTCTTTTAAAGCTTTTTTTTGTTGCTCCCTGCGTTATTATTCGTCGGCCGAGGGCTCTTCGACTTCAGGAGCGGCTTCCGGTATTTCTTCTGATACAGCGTCCGGAACCGGCACCTCAGCGCTTAGGGCTGTACTTTCAGCTTCCTCAGCATCCGTTGCCGGCTGAAGCGCTTCTTGAGGCTGTTCCTGCGGCTCCGGGGAGGGATACGCGTCAAAGGAAGCGTTTACCCGTTGGATCATCTCCATCATTCCCGCATGAATCACAGGCCCCACATCAGAACCGCCGGAATTCTGTTCGCCGTACTGGCTCTTCTCGTAAACATAGGGCTTCTCTGTGTCCCACTGGGTTTTGGGAATGATATAGCCGATCTCATCATTGGCAAGCCCTAAGGTGAAGGCTTGTCGTGCAAATTTTAACTTTTCATTTTGCAGCGGCGGTACTTCGACAGGACTGATTTCGAAGTCTCTGCCCGGTTTCGCTTCGATGCCGCCCATGGCGATTTCAGGATAAAGCTCGCCGGGAACGGTGGTGACCATGACATTGCCCACGCGCAAGGCATTGACTTCCGTCTTGGAATATCCACCCCAATAATAGCCTTGGTGAATCAGTCCGAACATGATTCCCCATTTGAAGGCACCCTCCATAGGCGCGTAGATGGGCTTTGCTGTCACGGCAAGCACGGGATTTTCATTCAACCATGCGTCAGGGCCACGCAATGCATTCGCCGCTTCAATGGCGACGTTATAGCCTAGGTGTTCGGCCTTCTCGAAGCTGTTTTTATCGATTACGCCGGAACCGTCTCGTTTGGGTACATTCACATGCAGGGGATTGGCAAGTCCACCCAGTTTACCTTGGAAGAAAAGACACATACCGCCGAAGCCTTCAACGCCATTAGGTTCGGGCACACCTTCTTCCAGACCGAGGCGAAGCCAATGGGGGAAGTCAGAAGTGAGATAGCCATTGCTCCCGCCTAGAGCTTCGGGATGGTTGCCCCAGTTGACGAGGGTCGCAATGGTGGCGTCTGAACCGGGTCGCGTAAAACGCCACAGATAGAGGGAATCATCTAGTACTTGCGGTTTGCGTGAATCATGTACGAAATCTTCTCGGGGCAGCAAGGTCGTCGTGGCACAATACATATCTGCGGGCCGCAAGGCGGCGACGGCTTCGTCAATGGCTTCAATGGTCTTGCTTTGGATTGATTTCATGTAGGAATCGTCATAGTTCAGCACGGGAACAGGGCCGCTCCAAATGGCCATGGTATCCGGAACTTCATGGGAGTGGGTGGAAGAAAAGATGATGTGATCAATATTGAGCGCGGGATTGATCGCTTTGCGAATGGTTATAAAATCGTTGTGAAAGATCCCGATGGCATCAATGGTCACCATGACCACCGTAACACCGTTATTCCGTAATGCCATGGCACGCGTCCATTGGGGATCGTGTACACCTTTAGCAGGGCGGTTCACGTTGAAGCCTGCCAGCCATACTGGATCAAATCTGCCGTTTCCGTTTTTGTCCACATAGGAGTCGCCCGATTGCGCGGCTTTTTCTGCATCATAGAGTTTAAGCTTTTTGTTTAATGTGGCGAAAAGAACTTTTTGCCACGGTTTCAGTGCATCGGTCCAAATATCATATTCGCTGTTTTCGTTGCCGTCAATCCACGTATCGTGGGTGTCGAAGTCAATGGTAATCTCTCTCTTGGCAACACCAACTTCTATGGCTCCCGGTTCTTGTGTAGGTACACCGCCCACCGGAATCATGAAATCCAGTTCGTAGGAATGGTGGGGACTGCGCCGCAGACTAAAAACCCACAATGCCAGCAGAATAATCAAAATCAAGAAAGTCGTAAGAATCTTGTGGCGACGAAAAAAAGAGGCAATGGAACGCATAGGATCTCTCTCCGTGAGGGGTTGGGCGATAACGACACCGACGTATAGGCCAAGCACGCTATGTCAATTAACGCCATTAAACAAACATGGATTCAGGACATCCCTAAGGGATAATGAATACTATAAGACGCTGCACGAAGCCCTCTCCGTAGGGCAACTTCATGGGGAATGATATCATATTTTTATGGCGTCGTAACAAGAAGGGCGCGACTTTTTAGCAAGAGCACAGCTATCCCCTTATCCTGATAAAAGGGGCGTCCGTGCTGTATAGAAACGACCGGTACTTGTGCAGCCCGCCTTAGCGTCTGTTACAAGCCGGTCGTGAAAAGCACATTCATAGGCTCGGTTGCAGGCAAGCGATGCCAATCTCTTACTAGGTACCGTGTGAAAGCAGTGTGTCGTATCAGTTGATCGCAGCTGCGTCAGCTGCAGCTTTGTCGTCATCTGACACAGGAGCTTCAGGTACTTCTACGGCTTCGTCTTGAGATACTTCTTCTGCTTCTTCAGCGGCGGTTTCTGCTTCTTGCTCTGCGGGCAAAGGCTGCGCATCAATGAGCGGCTGTTCTTCCACTGTTTCCGTGGTTTCCGAAAGCTCCGCCTGCGTATCTTCCAATTCCTCATTGTCTACGCCTGAGGCGACCTGCGCTAAAATGCCTTCTAAGAGGAGTTGAGAGTAGCTTTGATCCGTCTGCTTTCTGTCATGCCAATTTGGATGGGTCAAGAGCGTAACGCCATAGACTTGGCGCACACTCTCAATGGACAAGGCCGTCTCAACAGCAGATTGCTGCGCCAATTCAATGGTCAGCTTAGTCCGTCGCGGCTGTGTCCATAAGATCCGTTTGAGAGGGGTATAGATGACAAAAACTCCGCGTTTATCTCGGGTATAGATATCATAGCCCTGTTCACGTGCAGCACGTTTTACTGCGTGCCAAACGTCATCAAAAGAGGAATTGATTACAGTTTCTTCACGCAACGCAAATCCTGAAGTGTCACGAGCAGCACGGGCGCATCCCAAAAAGCCTGCACTGACAGCGAGCACCATGCAGGTAAACATGGCAATTTGTCGGTTCATAATTTGGTCTCCCTTGAGTTTGGAGCATTGTACCCTTTTATACAATTCTCAATCAAAATCTTATGTGATATTTTATTCAGTGGTTAGGTTATATTTTTCTAATCGGTATCGGAGCGTTCTGGGTGTCAAGCCCAATCGCTGCGCCGTTTTAGAAAGTGAATAATGACATTGTTCCAATGCGTGTTGTATATATTCGCGCTCAAATTGCGCCACTTCTGATTCCAAATCTATATAGTCATCCAAGAGAATCGGTTTTTTGGGCGGATGGGAATCGGGAAGGTCGCGAATATGGGCGGGCAAATCTTCCAAACGGATATCATCATGATCACTCAATCCCAAAGCCCGTTCGAGAACATTACTCATTTCCCGGATGTTGCCGGGCCAGGCATAGCGGGTCAACGCGTCTAGCGCCTCAGGCGACAAGGATTTTTCCTTGCAGATCAGGTTCTTCGTATGACGCGCTATAAGATAACGGACGAGCAAAGGAATATCAGATATTCTTTCACGCAGGGGCGGTACAGTAATGGGAATAACATTCAGCCTGTAGTAGAGATCATTGCGGAAGGTACCTTGTTCAACCATTTCGGCAAGATTACGATTGGTAGCAGAAAGGACGCGCACATCTACCGCTTTCGACGACAAGCCTCCGACAGGCGTAACAGATCCGTCATCTAAGACACGCAGCAATTTCACTTGCAGTGCTATGGGCATTTCTCCGATTTCATCGAGGAAAAGGGTACCGCCGTCAGCAACGACAAAGAGACCTTCTTTGTCTTGCTGTGCGCCGGTAAAGGCACCTTTTTTGTAGCCGAAAAGCTCGCTCTCCAATAAGTTTTCAGGAATGCCGCCGCAGTTGATCGCCACAAAGGGTTTTTCTGCGCGGGGGCTCAAGGAATGGAGCGCTCTTGCGACCAACTCTTTTCCCACGCCGCTTTCCCCGTTAATGGCAACAGTGCTGGGCAGACCTGCAACGCGCCGCACCATGTCCAACATTTTTTTAAACTTCGGGCTGTCGCCTACAAGGGTGTTGACATGGGCTGTACGGGATTGATCAAGTCGGAACGCCCTATTTTCGCGCAATAGGATCCGTTTCTCTACGGCGCGTGCTACGCGCAGTAACACCTCTTCATTGCTCTTAAAAGGTTTCTGCAAATAGTCCAGTGCCCCTAAGCGCATGGCCTCAACGGCAGATTCGATGGTGCCGTGTCCTGTGATCATAAGCGCGGGCGTATCAGGTTGGTTCTCATTGAGATATTCGAGGAGTCGTAATCCTGCCTTGCGATCCCGGCCCATATACAAATCAGTGACTACGACATCAATAAGTTCGCGTTCGAGCGGGGATTGTGCCTCTTCGACAGAGGCCGCTGTAATGACATTATAGCCCGCATTAGAAAGAACGATATCCAGTACTTCACGGAGCCCTTCGTCATCATCAACAACCAGTATTTTAAATGCACGTTTAGACATTTTAATTCCAATAACATTGCTTTATGCGTCGGCGCGACAAGGCAGCCGTACAATAATAGACAATCCTCCGCCGGGCGCGGCAGCGGCGCGAATATCACCATTATAGGCGGTAACAATGCGCATGCACACCGCCAACCCCATTCCTAAGCCCTTTTCTTTTTCAGAGTAGAAGGGTTCGAAAATTTTCATAGCTTTGTCGGGCGCTATGCCGGATCCTGTGTCGTCAAAGCGAAGCACAACATGGTTAGCCAAGATTCGGGAGGTTACCGTGATGGTACCGTTTTCTTGGATACTTTCCACAGCGTTATGAAGAATATTATCACATAATTGTCTAAATTGTGTTTCATCACCAAGAACATGCGGATTTTTGGGGTCTAAATCCGTTGCAATTTCCAAATTCGAAAAGCGCTGCTTGAATGAAGTAATCGTTTTATCCAGTAATGCATTGATATCAACCTCCACTTGAGGCGTATCGGGAAGGCGGACAAATTCCAGGAAACGATTGACAATGTTACTCAGATGCTCGGATTCGCGCAGCGCTATGCTGCAAAGCCGTTGCGTCAAGGCAGGCGCGTCAAGACTACGCTGCATTTCATCGACGGCACTGCGCAAGGCTGCCAAGGGATTGCGGATTTCATGGGCGAATTCTGCGGCAGAAGCGCCTGCCGCTACCATACGGTCATGTTGTCTGACTGCTTCCCGCAATGCCACCGTTTCGGTGAGGTCTTGAAAGACAACGATCAACGATGTGAGCCGCCCTAGCCAATCATAGACGGGGTTGGTGGTTAAGCCTAACATCTTGGTGGAACCATCGGCAAGGCAGCATAGAAATTCATAGCCTATATAATTGTGTCCGCTATGCAGCGCTGTGACTACGGGGCATTCTGTTCCTAAATCACAAACCAATATATCCGCCACGGAACGGCCCAATACCTCCGTTTCTTTCAGCCCCAAAATGGCACATCCCGACTGATTGATGAGGACCACCTTTTCTTGCAGGTCACAAACGAAAAAACCGCTGAGCATATTGTCCAGTATCTCACGCTGAAACCGTTTCATGAGTCCGAGCCGCTGATTCCAGTAGCCGCTCAAGAAAGCGGCGCAAATCATGACAATCCATTGAATGAGCAGGTTGTACCAATACGGCACCCAACCGATGACTTCGTATTGTTGATGCAGCCCGGACAAAGACAGGAAGATTATGGAGACAACTGCGAAGGCGAAGGCATGAATCAGACCGAGCAAAATACCTGATTCCAGAATCACAATGACCAATAACAAGGTGTAGTAATCGGACTGGCCGCTCAATAGACTGATCGCAAAGCTAATGATGCAAAAGTCCAGAACTACCTGCGCCCAAGTCAACGTGCCATTGACGATCCGTTCTCTATAAAGTATGACCAAATGCCAAAGACTGCAGGCGAGGGCGGCACAAAAGACTAGGTAGAGCGCAATGAGCCCCGCTTCAAAAGTGCTGGCTTTGGCGGCTCCGGCGAGGACGACGAGCAGCACGGCGATCCGCCCCAAGCCAAAGAACCACAGCCATAGGGTAGGCCCGTCGTAAACGGGCTGCAAGGACATCAGGAGACGTCTGAACCAAAGGACAGGAAATGAATTGTCTTCAGGCAGGCTATGTGTCATTGAGGGATCGGAACGTCCGATTCCAATGTCTTCATCTTTGTCCATGATATTCTCACAGGGTGTACTTCAGATTTAATAGACCCGACCGACTTATTCCATGTTTGCTTTGTTGATCAAGCTCGGAAGTCCTTCCGGATTCATGCTGCGCTTAAAAGCCATATCTGTGCTGATCACACCGCGCCGCAACAAGCGGTACAGGGATTGGTTCATGGTCATCATCCCCTCGCCTTTCCCAATCTCGATCATACTCGGTATTTGCTCGAGTTTTTGTGTACGTATAAGCGAACGGATGGCAGGATTGGGAATCATGATTTCCATGGCGAGCACACGCCCTCTGCCGTCTATACGGGGGATGAGTTGCTGCACGGCAACTCCTTCCAAGACAAAGGATAGCTGCGTGCGTACTTGGTCTTGTTGCGCTGTTGGGAAGACGTCCACAATTCGGTTCACAGACTGCAGCGCATCATTGGTATGGAGCGTTGCAAAGGCAAGGTGTCCTGTTTCTGCGACGGTCAACGCTGCTTGGATGGTTTCCGTGTCGCGCATCTCCCCAATCAAAATGACGTCGGGATCCTGACGCAAGACGTATTTCAGAGCGTTGTTAAAGGAGTTTGTATCGGAATACACTTCGCGCTGGTTGATGATTGCCTGCCGGTGATGATGAAGATATTCGATAGGGTCTTCAATGGTGATAATATGACATTTTCGTTCATTATTTATCTTGTTAATAATGGTGGCGAGAGTGGTTGATTTACCACATCCCGTGGGTCCGCATATGAGCACCAATCCGGTGGGTCTGTTTGCAAATTCAGCAATTACACGGGGCAATCCCAACTCCTCAAATGACATGATACTCAACGGAATAGCACGGAAAGCGCCGACCACAGAGCCGCGATCACGGTATACATTCAATCGAAAACGGCTCAGCCCCTCAATTCCAAAAGACAAGTCACATTCTTTGTCCGTTTCAAAACTGGCGATCTGTTCCTCGTTCATGACACTGTATATCAATTCTTGGGTGTCTTCGCCGGTTAATCGCTTGTAGCCTGGAATGGGATCCACATTTCCATTCACGCGTATCATGGGCGGCACTCCTGCACAAATGTGCAAGTCACTGGCGCCTTCTTCAATCGCCTTTGACAACAGATCTTTAATATTGAGAATGTGCATATACCTTCCTTTATTGGCTTGGAAGAAAATCAGGTTGATTTAGACACTCATTTTAAACTTTACAAGGATTATCCCAATTTATCGAGTTTCTAAAGAAGCGCTCTTTCACGTTCACACCCGAAGCGAGGCTGCTTACCGCCCTTCGTGCTCTTTTTTTGAAGATAGTCTTCGGCGGCGCGGATCTTTTTGCTTGATCACATACCGGTGCCACTGGAAGTGAAGGAGCTTAATCTGCAATGGTATGATCCAAGACCTGTTCGATGGTGCTAATCCCTTTTACAGCTTTGGCGAGGGCGTTTCTGCGCAGCGTCTTCATACCGCATTGCATAGCTGCTTTTTTGATTTCATGGCCCGAAGCACGGCGTAACACCAGCTCCTGCAGTTCCGGCCAGTTCAACATTACTTCAACAACCGCCACACGCCCTTTATAACCCGTATCCTTACATTTTGAACAGCCCTGACCGTGTACAAAATTTTCGTTTTCAATATAACTGAAAGGCTGATATTGCGCCCGTTTTAAGACATCGGGCGGGATGACAACAGAATGAGAACACTCGGTGCATACCCGTTTCATCAAACGCTGAGCGGCGGCGAGGGCAACAGAGGATTGGACAAGGAAGGGTTCTACGCCCATATCGATCAATCGGGGAAAGACGCCGGCCGCATCATTGGTATGTAGGGTGCTGAGCACCAGATGCCCGGTGAGGGCGGCTTTCACCGCCACGTCAGCTGTCTCACCATCACGGATCTCACCGACCATGACCACATCAGGGTCTTGCCGGAGTATCTGCCGCAATGCCTCCGCAAAAGTAAAGCCTATTCGCTGCTGCACCTGAACTTGGTTCACGCCAAACATCTCATATTCGATGGGATCTTCGACGGTCACCACATTGGTCGTTGTTTTGTTCAGCTTAAGGAGTGCGCTGTAGAGGGTCGTTGTTTTACCGCTTCCCGTGGGGCCCGTCATGAGAATCATACCATGGGGCATGGCGAGCGCTTCTGTAAAAGCATCCATAGGCTGCGGCTCAAAGCCGAGTTTTTCAAGATCAAGGGTCAGTGAACCTTGGTCCAACACACGGAGCACGACTTTTTCTCCGTATTTGGTGGGCAAAAAAGCGACACGGAAATCGATGTCACGATTGTCATAGCGCATGCGACTGCGCCCGTCTTGAGGGAGTCGATGTTCATCAATACGGCAACGTGATAATATTTTCAGCCGCGCGACCACATTGGGATGCAGCGTCTTGGGCGGCGACATGGCCTCTTCCAAAACACCATCAATACGGTAGCGAATACGAACGATCTTTTCGAAAGGTTCAATATGAATATCGCTGGCGCCGCGCTCCAAGGCTGTAAATAAAATAACCCGTACAAGACGTTTAACAGGTTCCTCGCCGGCGCCTGTTTCCAAGACAGAGAGATTTTCTACTTCGTCGTCATCGCTTTCAGCTTCCATCAAATCGGATGTCGCCGTATCGGTACTGCTCATAATTGTCTTGAGCAGATCCGCTGTTTTGCCGCCGCCGTAAAGGAGATCGATGGCTTCGCGCAGCTCGGAGATAATGCCCACAACAGGCTCAATTTCATAGCGTGTCACCATGCGGACATCGTCTATAGCCATGATGTTGAGGGGGTCCGCCATTGCCAGCGTCAGCGTGTTTCCGGTAATGGATACAGGCAACATTAAATACTGACGCGCCAAAGTCTCCGGTACTTGCGACAGTACCTCTTTAGAGATATTGCAATTTGCCACACGGATATGCGGAATGCCGAGGTTGTCAGAATAGGCGATAACCATATCCTCTTCATTAAGATAGCCCATGTTGACGAGGAGAAGCGGAAGGCTTTGCCCACTGGTACGATGCACTTCCATACATTCTTCCAGTTGGGCTTTGGTGATCAACCCCTCTTCCAGCAGCATGTCAGGAAGGCGTTTTTTATGCATTTTTATGGCCATTCAAATACTCCGAACTAAAGACAGCAACGTGCTCAAGACATTTCGAGCCGCATTTCTATTATATACAATGTTGGATGCGAAAAGTTAGATAGTCTCACGCATATCAAAATGATTGAGAATCTCTTGGGCTTCTTCTATGGTAACGGCCTTGTTTTGTAAGTGTGCATAAGCCATCACTTTGCGAAGAGCGCCAATCATCCGCCGCATGTCGTTGCCGGCGTGCAAAGCAACAAAGGAGACAATATCTTCCGGTAATTTCATTTTTGCGTACTGCAGCACTTGATTGAGTATGGCCAGCCGTGTTTCCAAATTGGGTGTTTTTAGTTCCGCCACAATACCGCCGGTGAGGCGAGACACCAAGCGTTGTTCGAGCATGGCAAGTTTGTGTGGGGGCTGATCGCCCACAACAATAGCTTGTCTACCCGCGAGTATTAATCCATTAAAAATATGATAGAATTCCTCTTGGGCGTCACTATGTCCGTCTAGAAATTGGATGTCATCTAAAATAAGAACATCCCACTGACAATAGTGATCCCGGAATACTGACACAGAATCATCTCGGAGGGCGCGATTGAATTTTTCTACGAAACGGCTCGCCGATAAATACCCGACGCGGCTGATGGTCTGATTTTTATTTTTGGCGGCGCGGGCGAGAATTTCGTTAGCAATAGCGCTGACTAAATGGGTTTTCCCCACACCTATCCCTCCATATAAGAAGAAAGGATTATATCCTCCTCCCGGCGCGGTTGCCACGGCTTGCGCCAATTTCACGGAAAAAGTGTTGGGCCTTCCAAAGAAGAAGTTTTGGAAGGTCAACATGCGTAAAGGATTGTCACTATCGAATACGGTACGTAAGCGTGCATCGGCTTCTTTAAATTCTTCTGATTGAGGATTTAAGCTTGGATTAAATGCACTTACAGAAGCGTAATTTCGTTGGGAAGTCCCTTTTTTTTCATCACGGTTCTTTGACTCGGCAACATAGCTTTCAATTAACCGGGCGCTCTGATGGACCGACTCAAGCGCTGCTTCTACCAAGTGGGTAAGCTGTTCTTGTTTTTCTTGCTGCGCCGCCCGTTCTTGTTCTAGAGAGCGGAGGATGGCATCAGCCAGTTTGCCTAATTCCTGTTGCTGCCCGTGATTTATGTTTGTAATGGACGATTGAAGACTTTCCACCAAAGATTGCGTTCGACTGTCAAGACTATTGTTTATGGCTTCATGCAGACGCTGCGCCATGGCTTCAATGTCAATAGGCGGCGGCAAGGCATCTAGCTGTTGGCGATACATACCGGATTGTTCTTGCATCATTTGAGACAGGTTTTCGAGACCTTGTCCCAATACAGTGCCAATGTTTTCGCGAAGCAGTTCTGCTAATTGCTGCGGATCGACCTCTTCTTTGTCGGCGGACCGTTCTTTTTCATCCAGTAATTGGCGCAATGTATCCCTCAGCGCTGCAGCCGATTCTTGGGCGGACTCGGAGAGGGTAAGGCGGAGTGACGCGATAAGTTCAGCACTGCCGGCAGTCTGTTCAGAGGCGCTTTCCACGGCTTTTAAGGCGGCGCCCAATTGCCCCGTTTGTTCGCCCATCATCTCGAGCAATCGCTTCAGAGGCTCGGCCAAGCTTTGATGTTCTTGCTCCAGTGCCTCGGTAAAGGCGTGTACGCTACTTTGCAGTGTCTGTTCCATTACAGCGGCGAGTTGTTCAGAAGCTGCGTTTCCCTCACCATGCTGTTCGGCCCGTGCTGCGGTCACAAGATTCACAGCATGATCAATGCTTTGTTGTACGGCTTCTGCCAGTTCACGAATACCAGATGAAAAAGCATCACTAGAAAGAGGCATACCGTAAATAGCGCGCGGAGGCGCCGTCTCAGGTTGTTCTTCTGACGCAGCCACAGGAATATCAGTTTTTCTCAACGCGGCGTCGTCATCGGCGGCATCTGATCGGGCTGCTCCGTCCTCCGGCGTCGATGTTGATTTTTTTGTTTTCGCTGTTGACTTTGTGTCGATCTCTTCGCCTGCAGCGGTTCGGGTCAATTCATCAATATTTAAATAGTCGTAGCGCTTATCTAAATCTTTGGGTTTTTTCAATACAACCTCGTAAACGCGCTGAAAGACATCTTGAAAATCCTGCCACTCGCAGAGCACGGGTTTAAGGCGCACATCGGGGCAATAGGATTGGGCTTGTTTGAGTGCCTCTGTGTCGAGCGGGTCCACCATGGCGAGGGTGAGGATACGCCCGAGCTTATCAACGGGAAGGATGCCAAATCTTTCGCAGACATCCTGTGGTATTTGCGCTAAGGCTTGGGAATCAATATTGTAATCGGACAGGCTGATCGTGTTCGGTCTATGGAGGCGCATAAGAAAGGCTAGGAGAACATTTTGTTCGAGAATACCCGAGTCAACGAGGATCTCGCCCAGCAACCCGCCCTTGCGATTTTGTTGTGCCAAAGCCTGTTTTATTTGGTCAGGGCGCAATCTCCCTTTTTCCACCAGAAACTCACCCAGCCGATTGCGTGATTGCGTACGTGTACTTTTTGAACCGAAACCAAGCATAGGTCATCCTGTAGGTTAAAGACTTCTTCGTTTATCAAAGAATAGAAGCCAATACTTAACCATTGTAACACGCTGAGAAAATATTGCACAACCTAAGTTCTGTTAGGAAAATGAAGGCGCAGGTGTGCGTGTCCTTAAAAGGTGAAGATCGGATTCTTTGCTGCGCTCAGCAAAGGAGCCGATGAAGGTATTTATGAGGATATTATGGGGATAAGCAGAGCTTATTCGATGAAGGGTCAAGAAATTGTACCTTATGGCGGGCACAGAAAGCAGGTTGTCGGAACTTTTGCGCATTGAAAATTATCCTGTTTTCTTGCCTTGGTTTTTTTTCGGTCCCTCCTTTAGTTTATGATTACTTTATTCATGCGGATGGAAACCGCTGAATGCACTTCTTAATCCTTATGTAAGATCAGGAGTATGAATTATGGCTTGGTTTGACATTCTTGTATTTTTCCTGTTTATCGGAAGCGTGATTACCTTTGCACTGTGGAGCAGCCGCCGCAAACAATCGACAGAAGATTATTTTTTGGCAGGTCGTTCTCTGGTCTGGCCCGTGATAGGATTTTCGCTGATCGCAGCGAATATCAACTCTGAACACTTTGTCGGCATGGCGGGCACAGCCTTTAAAGAAGGCGGCCCCGGTCTAGCCATTGGCAGCTATGAATGGATGGCCGCCGTCACGCTCGTGATTGTGGCTTGGGTTTTTCTGCCTAAATTCCTTTCTGCCGGAATCTATACGATGCCGCAATATCTCGAATTTCGTTTCGATTCCGGTACACGCACTATCATGGCCGCCTATCTTATGATTGCTTATGTCATCGTGCTTCTTGCCACGGTCTTATTCAGCGGCGCTATCGCCCTATGTAACGTATTGAACTTGCCGGAATTATTTATGAACCGTTTCGGTATGGAAGCGGAGGCAGCGCGAACGTGGTCTATGATCGCGTCTATTTGGTTCATTGGTATTATCGGCGGTGCCTACACGGCTTACGGCGGCTTATCTGCCGTGGTTTGGGCAGACTTAATCCAAGGTTCAGCGCTGCTCATCGGCGCCGGGGTCACCGGCTATTTTGCATTACGCTTTTTAGGGAGCGGCAATATGTTCGAGGGCTGGAAAAGCTTTACAGAAGGCAGCGCCGACAAGCTGCATATGGTTCGGTCTTGGAATGATCCGGATGTGCCGTGGCTCGCCGTCTTTTTTGGCGGTCTATGGATTCCCAACCTGTTCTATTGGGGTTTGAACCAATTCATCACGCAGCGGACCCTTGCCGCAAAAAATCTTGCTGAAGGTCAAAAAGGTATTCTCTTTGCGGCCTGTTTGAAACTTCTCATTCCTTTTTTGATCGTAATGCCCGGCATTATGGCCTATCAAATTTATGGTAATGTACTGGCCCGTCCTGAAGAGGCATATCCCCATCTGATGAAGGTCTTGCTTCCCATCGGTTTTCGCGGCGCTGTGTTTGCGGCCCTTGCCGGCGCTATTATCAGCACCGTTAATTCAGGCTTGAATTCGGCGGCAACCATTTTTACCATTGATCTTTACAGCAAATATGTGGATCCGGAAATCAGTTCCCATAAAGAAATGGTGATCGGCCGTATTTCAACGGTGATCATCGTGATTATCGCGTGTCTGTGGGCACCGCTGATCGATTTCTTCCCCGGTGTGTTTCCCTATATTCAAGAAATTTGGGGCTTCATCTCACCCGGTATCGTGGCAGCTTTCCTAGGCGGATTAATTTTCAAGTTTGCACCGCCTTTGGCGGGAAAAGGCGCGCTCATTCTGGGACCCCTGCTCTATGCCCTGGTCCGTGTGCCGGGCTGGATTATCAAGGCAGTCTATGTTGATGCTGAAGGCATTGTGCAACCTCCCGCGGGCGCGCTTAATCTCGTCTATCGTTTCAGCGATCTCGCTTTTCTCCATCACATGGCGATTATCTTTTTGATCCTCTTCGCGTTTGTTGCTCTGGTCAGCCTCCTGAAGCCTATGGCGGCACCGGTGACCATGCCCAAATCAGAAGTGGACGTTACTCCCGATCCGAAAGTGTATTGGTTGGGCAGCGGGGTTATCCTTGCCACGATCATCCTTTATTACATTTGGTATTAACAGCAACAACGCGCCAAGGTATTATCTTTTGGCTTTAAAAAAGGATTTGCTTATACTATAGATACGTATTGATTCGACGGTCAACGCGTCGGTATGACATGGTGTGCATGCTTCTCTTTGCCTAGTTGCAGCAGCAATAACACACCTTAATACAGGAGATTTTTGGAATGGCAACATTCATTTATTCCGGGCGCATGGCTTCCGGGGCGAAAAAAGATGGCGCATTGGTAGCCGATAACCGTGAAACTGCCTTGCGGCAATTGGCCGCCATGGGTATTGAAGCGGACAAATTGATTGAAAAGAAGACGATTTTTTCAAAAACAACGTCTTCCCTGAACCGGCGTGTCAAAGCGGCGGATCTGATGGTCTTCACGCGACAATTATCAACCATTGTCAGTTCCGGTCTCCCCCTCATGCAAGGTCTTGATATTCTTGCCGAACAAACAGAGAATAAAAACTTTTGCGCTATCATTGACGCGGTGGCGCAAAACGTTGAAGCGGGCGAAACCTTTTCCGAGACACTGCGCAAATACCCGCGCGCCTTTCCCGAACTGTACACGCATATGGTGCGCGCGGGCGAAGCGAGCGGTGATTTGGATGGCGTGTTGCTTCAATTGGCTGACTATCTGGAAGCTTCAGAAGAGCTCAAACGCAGAATCCGTTCTGCCATGACGTATCCCGTAGTCGCCTTTTCCATGATTTTGCTGATTGCAGCCGGACTGGTCGTCTTTGTGGTTCCCCAATTTGCTGAAATTTTCAATTCCTTTGGGGCGAAGCTTCCTGCTCCCACAGCACTCCTGATTCAAATAAGCAACTTTTTACGACAATGGTATTCTTTGGGAATCATTGCCGCTTCCGTTGTCTGCGCCGTGTTTGCTATCAGGATTTACGGAAAGACTCCATCAGGACGCTACAATTTGGACTCAGCCAAATTGCGTCTGCCCGTTTTCGGTAATCTGCTGCGCAAGGTTGCGATCAGCCGTGCCACCCGTACGTTGAGCACCTTGATTAAAAGCGGTGTCGCCATATTGCAAGCCATGGACATTGTGGAACGAACGGCGGGCAATGAGGTTTATTCCAAAGCGATCCGTGAAGCGGGAGAGGCGATCCGCAACGGCAATACTTTGGCAGACCCCCTGATGCAATCGGGCGCTTTCCCCGCCATGGTCACACGCATGATTGGTATTGGTGAAAAGACCGGCGCTTTAGAAGGCATGCTGATTAAGATTGCAGACTTCTATGATTCCGAAGTGAAGGCAACTGTGGATGCGCTGACCAGTCTGATCGAACCGCTTTTGATCGCCGTGATGGGTATTGTGGTGGGTGGTATTGTGATCGCCCTCTTTATGCCTATTTTGCAACTGCCCCAAATTATCAATCAATAGCGCCCTTTTACAGAAATTGTCAGGCAGCGGGAAAGAAATATGACTTGCGAAGCAACCGCATATGCACGTGCGGGATTACTCGGCAACCCTTCAGACGGCTATTTTGGCAAGACCATCAGTGTTCTTGTGCGCAATTTTGCCGCGAAAGTGACGCTCTATGAGAATCCTGAACTGGAGATTGTCCCAAGTTTTCAGGATCGGATGCGCTATAACAGCATGTGCGATCTTGCGCGTGACGTAAAAAATAATGGCTATTACGGCGGTATTCGCTTGATGAAGGCTTCTATCCGCAAATTTCACGAATATTGTCGGCACCACCAAATTGAGCTTGCAGACCGCAATTTTTCGATTCGTTACCGCTCTACGATTCCGCGGCGATTGGGCTTGGCAGGATCCAGCGCTTTGGTCACTGCGACCATGCGCTGCCTCATGGAATTTTATGATATTGAGATTTCACGGGAACAGCTTCCCAATTTAATCTTGAGCGTAGAAACGGAAGAGCTCGGCATTACGGCAGGCCTACAAGATCGGGTGATCCAGGTTTATGAAGGCGTGGTCTATATGGATTTCAACCGTGATCTTATGGAACGCCGCGGCTATGGTGAATATGAAGCTCTGGACGAATCGCTTCTGCCTCCCTTATTTATTGCCTATCGTGAGGATTTAGGGGAAGGCTCGGAGGTTATTCATCAGACCGTGCGCGAACGTTGGCTTGAGGGCGATATAGAAGTCCACCGTGCCATGGAGGATTTCGCCAGCTATGCGGCATTAGGGCGGGAATTACTGCTTGGCGGTCGTGCTTCGGAAATTGGCGCACTTATGGACAAGAATTTTGCACGACGCTGTTCCATATTTAAGGTTTCCCCGGAGAATCTCGACATGGTGCGCCGCGCTAAAGAAGCGGGAGCTCATGCGAAATTGGCAGGCTCGGGCGGTGCCATCATCGGCACTTATGACAATGAAGAAACCTATACACGGCTGGAAGACAGCATGCGCGAGGGCGGCATTCGCATTTTCAAGCCCCAGATTCTTGCGGAGCTGCTATGAGTACGCTCTATGTCGTGGGAACGCCCATCGGCAATCTGGAAGATTTATCTTCCCGCGCCATTCGTATACTCGGCGAGGTGGACGCCATCGCTTGTGAAGATACACGGGTCACCCGCAAGATTTATGAGCGCTTTCAAATCCCGTCGCCGAAGACACGCTTCTCCTGCCATGAACATAATGAACAACAAGCATCACGGCGTATATTGGGGTTGTTGGATGAAGGGCTGCAGGTGGCACTGGTCACCGACGGGGGGATGCCGGGCATCAGCGATCCGGGATATCACACGATCAATCTGTGCCGAGAACAGGGTCATGACATCCAGATTATCCCGGGGCCGAGTGCGCCTGTCACCGCTCTCGTGATGTCGGGTTTATCCGGGGCTAGCTTTACTTTTAAAGGCTTCCCGCCGCGCAAGTCCGGGCGTAGGAAACGCTTTCTCGAAATGGAAAAGGAGCTGCCCCACACCTTAATTTTCTTTGAGTCGCCCTTTCGGATTCAAGCCTTCTTGGAGGATGCCGTAGAAGTGCTGGGCGATCGTTTGGCGGCACTGTGCATCGAAATAAGCAAACAATTTGAACGTACCCACCGCGGCTATTTATCAGAGCTGGTCGCGATGCTCGAAGAGAGCGGTCCCCCTCGCGGAGAAATCACCGTAGTCATTGCTGGCAACAATCCGAAATTTATGAGCGGACAAGAAGAAGATGCCGGGACGGAACGGGGGATGCCGCGCTTTCCCTGACCGAGGAACAAACGCGTTGATCTCCGGCTACACTTTTCATAATCAAGGAAAAACTATGAATATACATCTTATAGAGGGCGATGCGGGTTGCCGCTTTGCTGTGGAACATCAAGGAATTGCTGTTATTGTGGATGCCTTGCGCGCAAGCGCCACCGCGGCGGCGCTCCTGGATGGGGGCGCGGAAAGGCTCTGTGTGGTGGGCGAAGTGAAAGAAGCCTTTGCCTTGAAAGAGCTTTGGCCCGATGCATTGCTCTTCGGCGAGCGGGGCGGTCTTCCTCCCGCCGGCTTCGATTATGGAAACAGTCCTCAAGATGCACAGGCCGCTAAAGGAAAACGGGTGATCTTCACGACCACTACGGGCGCGGGTCGGCTCGTGGCGGCAAAGGATGCCTCCCAAGCAATCATGGCGTCGGTGGTCAATACAGCGGCACTTGTTCGGTATCTCAAAGACCGTGGTGAAAAGGATCTGGTCATCATCCCTGCCGGCTTAATGGGTGATCCTCATTTCGACGGGTTAGAAGATTGGACCGGGGCGGCATGGATTGCGGCACAGGTCTATGAAGCGGGTGACCATCAATGGGGCGAAGGCTACGACGCCTATAAGCGCATTAAAACCCGCATCGACCGTGAAGGGGTGGCGGCGTTATTCTCACGGTCACCTCATGCCGATAAGCTGCGTGCCGTAAACTTGGAAGCGGATATAGAGCGCTGTGCCCGTATCGACTGTTATCACAGTGTGCCCCTCGCCACAGAACAGATTTCAACGGGGCTGCTGCTTCAGGATGCTTTGGCGTAGCAGCGCCCGCAACGCCGTCTTTCTTTATCGTATGGTGTAGGCAAAAACGTCTGACGAACACTGAAGTATTAATTGTTCGTCTTCCTGTTTAAAGTGTTCTTCTTTTATAGAACCGTCTATCATTTCAGCGTGTACGACAGATGGCGCAGCCGGCGCAAATGGAAGTTGTTTGAGATCCAAGATGAGTTCGAAATCCGGCTCCTCGGGCAAGAGCGTCACGACCAAGCTGTCCTGATGGGGAGCAATGCGACAGGCTCCGTTGGTAATCACGCCGCCGAAATCAACGGGAATACGAAGGGGATTCATTCTTGCCATAAGGGGATTTTCTTCGGGTTCGGGCGGCGTTAATAGGAGAGCGTTCACCTTATCATCCTCCCCGTCAAGGGTGACCTGTCCCAAGTATACGGCCGCCTCATCACGATAAGAGTTTTTCAAGTAGCGTCGCGCCACGCCCGGCTTCCACAGGCCTGCAAACAAACGGAAGCTATCGCCCTTTTGATACGCCTCGGGTATCGTGCCTTGTCCGATCGTCTGTATAGTTCCATTCCACGCTTGGGTAGGCAGGTCCGATTGATGATCGGCTTGAAATAGAATATTGCCGTCATCATCTAGAAAATGTACAAAGACACGTAGGTCTTCAGACGCCTTACCCTCCGCCAGCCATTGCAGCTGAATCTCAAAATTACAATCTTCCCGCAGCTTCAGCTCAGCGCCTGTCAAGGAAATGGGCAAGGGCGCCGGTATCGGTCTACGCGCATTGACGTACCATCCGCCATCAGATTTGCTCCATTCCACAAAGGTGTCTCCTTTGCGTTCGATGGCACATTGCACTTGCGGCGTCTTTGCGAAAAAACCGTATTGCGGCAATAGAGCCGCTTCAGTTTCCCATTCATCTTTGCCGCGGTTCACCCAGACCTTGCCGTCCTCTTCCCAGCCCAGCTCTTGCCGATGTATATCTCCCTCATGGAAAGTTAGCGTTTCCATTTGTTTCAAAGCCAAACTGCGCATAAGGTCATTGAGCAACCAGTATTTCCGAACTACGTTCCGGCTGAATATGGTGTTTGCCATGCCGGGGCGCCCGGTCATGACTTCCGTCGATAGGTAATCATCGCTGTATATGCCGTGTAAGGCCGAAGACAGTCCGCCGCGGTAGCGACCATCATAGCCGGCGCCGTGCAGGATAAAACGGTCGTGGTACGCCATATCGCTCCACGGGATACGCTCCGCATCAGCACAACGAATATTCCACACGGTCCAGCTCATTGTTTCGGGCGGATAATCGACGCGCAAATGGTTTGCTTGGGCGCCGTCGAGGCTGCCGATCAAAAGATCATGACCACTTTCCGATATTTGTGGGGCATTGTTTCCCAGTGTCTCCCGTATCCACTCAAAGCTATGCGCCCAATCGTCTCGTTGTTGGCAGCGGCTTTCAAAGCCGCCTTCCCGTGTCCAGGCGTCGAAGGGTCCCATGCTTGACCACACGTCGATGAAATAGGCGGTGGGCTTCACATGATCACGGAGGCTCACTATGGTCTCTTCCAGATAAGGTCGGTAGGCTCCGGCACGCCAACGGAATGCCTGGGCTTGACGGCCTTCATTGAGCCACGCCCAGAGGGGCTGTCCATTTTTGTTGAAGAGCAATTTATCGTAAGAAAAACTCGGCGCGTCGGGATAATAATCGGTGTAATTGTCGTGGGGCGCGAAGAGAATATCATTTTCTTCGCATAGGGCAGAGAGCGCGATAAACTCATCCAAGCTTCCCAGAAGCGGATTAGGCGGATAAATCTCGGGCAGTCGATAATCATACCCCCAGCGCTGCCAGTTGTGCCACACAAGCACGCTATTGGTCAAGCCATAGCGGGCGGCATTGCTTATGGCTTGCGCCGCATGATCATAGCGGCCGCCCCAAACATCGAAAACAAATCTGCCTGCAAGACGGGGCACACCCGGCGCTGCCGTCACATTGTTGATCTTGCGCCAGATGCGCACACCCTGCCAGACATCCTCTGCAGGGATCACAATAAAGGTAGGCGCAATGGGACTGTGCATACTATAGATATGGGCTTGCGGCAGCACCTCAAGTTTAGACGGCGGCGCGGTAACAGCTTGTACGAGAGAGAAGCTATTTATGAAGTCCATGCCGACAAAAGAGGTGGCGAGTTGATGCCCGTCAAAAGGCATGGTAAAGGCTTCGGGCTCTTCAATCACATTGCCCAAACCGGCATAAATGCGGTGAAGCCCATTGCTCCAAGGTCCGAGACAGGCGTCTTCAATCACCACCTTTCGCCATGGCTTTGGCGGGCTTTCGTTCTCCAGTGAAAAGGATGCGCGAAGATGGGAGCCCTCTTCCAAGCGTACTTCGCCGATGAGATCGAAGAAATTATCGGGGCCGCGGAAATGGTGAATCTGACGATAGACGCCCGGACGGCTGTCATCTTCCACGCTCTCAAGGGTAAAGATCCCGCCTTCTTCTTCAAGGGGCGTATCTAAGACCGTAACAGAAAAGCCATCAAAGGCAAGGGTAGTATTTTCTCGGTTAAAAACAACACGGCTATCGAGCAGACCCCGCGACCCCGGCAGTAATTCCACTTCACAGGCGGCGGCATCTGTCATGATACGGCCCAGAACAAAGGGCGTACATTGGGGATCGGGTCCCGAAACCTTGGGTGTTCCAACGACCAACGAGGGGGCGCCCCACAGGGCACGGTCGCAGGTGGTGTCTTTATTGGGGCCGGGGTGGGTCTCCAATTGCAGCCTCATGGATTCGCCTGCATAGGCGGACAAATCAACTCTAATGGGCTCCCAAGTTAAGGTATCGGTGAAGCGCTCAAAGAGCAGGGTCCCTGTTTCTACCTCGGAATCATCAAAAGGCGCAGCGTAAACACGGAATAGGACGCCGTCGGAGGGAGGCTCACCGGGGTTGACGGGCTGCAACGCGAGAAATGCCGTGAAGGTAATGGGTTGCGCCTGTGGCAATTGCAATGGGAATTCGATGAAGAGGGAGCCTTTACGCCCTTGATTCCAAGGCGGATGTACCCCAAGGGCAGGGTGGAGTTCAGGCATTGCCTTTTTCCCCTCAACAATCAGATGAGCTAACGTAAGGGGATCGCTGCCGCGCCAGCCCACAGGCAAATATCGCGGCGCTTCGCCGAAGACGTCAACGCGCGCACGATGACGAGGTAGTTGCGCCAGTGAGAAGCGGCTGTTCTCCGTTAAGGTCAGGGGTTCCCAAAGGTGTGCAGTTTCTGCCAACGGCAGCGGGGGCACATCGGTACGCACGAGCAATACGGGATGAACGACGATCTTTTCTCCGTCCTCTTTATATTCGGCATAGGCATGAATAGGATACCACGCGTTCAATGTTCCTTTATCAGGTACAACCCGGAAGGGGAAAGCTTCCTCGGCGCGGGGATTGATTGTGAAGCTACCGGTCGGAAGGTGCGCAGTCCATTGGTCGATAACCTCCACACGCAGGGATCCGGTAATACTTTTGTCTCCCAAATTTTTTAGAATGAGCGTACAGGCTAACGGGTCGGCTGCTGTATCAATCTTGGCGGGGCCTTCAATACGCAGTTGCAGAGAACCGGCTTCGTCTATAGGCTCATTAAAAGCAAAAGCATTGGCGACCATGACACTTACGATTAGACAAAGGGCTAGAAAACGCATAGACAATCCTTTCCCAACACGGAGCCGATCCCACAGTCAGGCTTAATTCGCCTGATCCCCTTTGTTGCGGTGTTCAGCGCCTTTATACTCGATATGACAACATCCCGGACACAAGGGAAATAATCCTGTTCGGCAGGCACGCCTAAATCCGCGCGCCTTTTTATCGTTCCATATTACCTTGAGCGGCTGCTCACGGACATTGCCGATTTTCATGAGCCAACAGGGATATACATCGCCTGTTCTTCCTATAAAAACGGTGTTCCACGGATTACGGCAACGGTAGTCCTTAACGTCTACCTGATCACTATAATATCGCAACAACTCCTCTCTGGGCATGCGAGGCATACGCAATTCCACTCCATGGCGCTGCGCTTCCCGGTCTGTTTCTTCGAGGGCTTGCCGCAAGTCGTCATAAGGGATGCGGGGCCAGTCCACATCTTCAGCCCGCCACTTTCCGGGTGAGACATCCCCCAGTCCGGGCAAGTCATGCATGCGCGTCTCCGTAACGAGATTAAGCACGTCACCGCCGAGTTCGGCTGTGATACGGGGCATCTGGGGAAGTACATCCACGTTGCGCGCCTGAATGACCGTCGTAATATGAATGTAGGGACAGTTCTTTTTTGCTGCGGAACGGTATTGTTGCAACTCTTGTAAACCTGCGGCGGCTTTGCTGAAAGCTCCTTTTCTGCGCCGAATCTCATCGTGGAAATCTGGCGGTCCTTCAAGCGACACACCGATGAAATTCAGTCCCCGTCCTCCGGCGCGTTTCGGTGCCAGTTGAACAAAGCGCTGCGCCATTGCTTCATCCAGCAATACGGCGTTGGATACAAGGTGGGTGCGTGTGCGTCGGGAAGCATATTCGAGCAATTCCGGAAAATCTTTGCGCAGAAGCGGTTCACCTCCGGTAAAGGTCAAAAAACTGAAGCGGCCCGTTTGATCAATGACCCTTTTCCATTCTTCCGTCGTCAATTCGCCTGCGTCCTGTTCCGCCAAGGCGACGCCTTCCAAAAAGGTACTGTATTGGCACATCATGCAGCGGAGATTACAGCGGCGGGTCAGTTCTAAGAAATAATGCCATGGGGGGAAAGCCCTGCCCGAACGCGATAGTCGGTAGGGCGCTTCACTATATAAGGTCTGTATAGCATCATAGGACCATTGCATCCGCCAACGGTGATTAATAGCCATAGCAACTCCATAGAGGACGGCTTGCCTCATTTTGGAAGGGTTGAGATATCATCCTAAAAGATCCATATTAGAAGGAAACATTTCGTCGTGCAGCGGTATTTCATGGCGGTGGGGCGGTGGTTCCGTATCATAATTTACGTTGACCATGACAAGCCCATGGGCAGGCGCGCACATGCCGAGAAAAGGCCCGCCGCGCAGCAGGGATTCGGTAATAAAATCCGCTCCAAAGCGGCCGCGCGCTATCTCGACCAAGGTGCCTGCGAGGTTGCGCACCATTCTGTATAAGAAGCCGTTGCCCCTTAGTTTCATGCTATACACGCCCTCCATGGCGGGAGCAACCATCAAACCGCCGGGGGCAAAGTCAGCGCTGAAAATGGTGCGTACCGTGTTTTTCATCTGGTTGCCCGCACTTTGGAATCCGGCAAAATCATGAGTGCCGACCACCTGACTGAGGCACTGTTTCAACAAATCCAAATCGGGCGTACCGGGCATATGCCAGGCATAGCGCGCAAGCAGAGGATCCGGAAAACGGTTGAAGTCAAAGGTGTAGTGATAACTTTTGTCCACTGCGTCAAAGCGTGCGTTAAAGTCGGGTGCCGCCTGCTCTATGGACTCAATGCGTATCTCCGGCTTGAGCATGCGGGATAGGGCATGGGCGAGCCGCTGCGGCGGCGTGCCGCGCCAACGGCAGGAAAAGACCTGGCCTAAGGCATGGACACCGGCGTCGGTTCGGCCTGCGCCTTGAATTGTGACCGCCCTATTGGCTATTTTCGATAAAGCTGCCTCAATTTCGCCCTGTACAGTGCGTTGATTATCCTGCCGCTGCCAACCCGAAAAATTGGTTCCATCATAACGAACGGTGCATTTTAAAGTGGTGGGATTCATAAACTTCATTTTATCGTATCGGGGCAGAAGGATACGAATTGCGCACAGATAATAGGACACAATAACAAAGTACCATAACTCCCAGCTCCCGCTCCCTGTTCCTCACTCCTTCTTATAGATGAGCTGGCCCCTTTAATCATTCTGTTGATCTGGGTCGGAATGGGCTCCTTGCTCTTCCAAAACAACGGGGCACGCCACAGCATGACCAGGCGCACAATCCATGAGTTCAGGGCGTCGCACGGCACAGGCGGGAACTGCGATCGGACAGCGGGGATGAAAAGGGCAGCCGGGCGGCGGGTCAATGGGTGAGGGCGGTTCACCTTGCGTTGCCGTGGTCGGTTGCTCTTGTTTTTCCACGGGTACGGGTAGCGGTATGGCAGCAAGCAGCGCTTGTGTATAGGGATGACGGGGTTCCTTGAAAAGCGCTTCGGCAGATCCGATCTCAACGATGCGGCCCAGATACATAACTGCAATGCGCTGCGCAACATGCTTTACCACGCTGAGATCATGGGAGATAAAGAGCATGGCAAGGGAAGATTCCCGTTGCAGTTTGGTAAACAAATTGATAATCTGCGCTTGAATTGATACGTCAAGAGCGGAGACAGGTTCATCGGCGATCAATAGTTGGGGATGCAGCGCCAAAGCACGTGCGATGGCGATGCGCTGCCGTTGTCCGCCGGAGAATTCATGGGGATATTTACGTACATAAGAAGGTGCCAAGCCGACCCGGTCCATGAGGGCGGTCACTTCGTCGGCCAGTTGCGAACCGCCAAGCTTTCGGTGAACGTGGAGCGGTTCGGCGATGGTTTCGAAGACAGACATGCGCGGGTTCAAGGAGGCATAAGGATCCTGAAAGATCATCTGCACACGGGAACGGAGCAAGCGCAATGTGGCGGCGTTAGAGGCGCTCACCTCTTGTCCTTCAATATAGATATGGCCGCTGTGAATCTTTTCCAAGGCGGTGAGAGCACGAGCAAGGGTTGATTTTCCGCAGCCGGACTCACCCACAACGCCCAAGACTTCGCCTTTGTTGAGCCATAAGGACAGCCCATCTACAGCTTTTAACCATTGCTTGGGCCGGGTATTCCAAAAATGGAAGCCCTGTTTTATGGGAAACCAAACCTTCAGAGAATCCACACATAGAAGCGCATCGAGACGGGGACAGGACGTCATGGCATCATCTCCGACAGTTCGCCGCGCTGTACCCGCAAACAAGCGGTGCTGTGGTCTGCCGCTCCGCAGAGTGTTAATATACAGGGCAGGTTGAAACAATCATCGATGGCATAGGCACAGCGGGGAGCGAAGGGGCAGGCGCTCCCATAGGCGCCGCGTTCGGGCGGCAACCCGGGTATGGTATACAAATCCTGTCCCGCCTTCCCCGTTCCCGGCAAAGACTGCATCAAGGCGCAGGTGTAGGGGTGGAGCGGTGTTTTAAAAAGAGCACCAACCGGAGCCGCTTCAAGGATACGTCCTGCATACATGACCAGCACACGCTCACAAAAACCGGCAACGACACCCATATCATGGGTGATTAAGACGACGGTCATGTCGAATTCTGCGCGCAGTTTTTTTAACAAGCTCAGTATCTGGGCTTGTACTGTTACATCCAGCGCAGTGGTGGGTTCGTCGGCAATGAGCAGTGTGGGCCGTGCAATCAGTGCCATAGCAATGACAATACGTTGACGCATTCCACCTGAAAATTCGTGAGGATATTGGTTCATCCGTGCTGCACTGTCCGCGATACCCACGGCACTTAGCATAGCACGGGCACGATCCTTTGCCTCGGCACGGCTGCATAGACCATGAGCAAGGAGCGGTTCCATTACTTGAATGCCCACCTTCATATAGGGATTGAGGGCGGTCATGGGATCCTGAAAAACAAGGCCTATATCTTTGCCGCGGATTTGCGATAAGTGGGCGCTATGGGCTGTGAGCAGATCAACCCCTTTAAAAAGCGCGGTGCCCGATTGAATCTGTGCAGGCGGTTTGGGCAGCAGTCCCAACACGCCATGAAAAGTGACCGATTTGCCGCAGCCTGATTCACCGACAATACCCAAGCTTTCTCGGCGGTTTACAGAAAAGTCGATACCGTCCACGGCGTGCGTAATCCCGTCGCGCATATGAAACCAGATCCGTAACGCTTTCACTTCTAACAGAGGCATGGAGACTCCATCCATAACGCTACTCTTTCGCCATGCGTGGATCCAACGCATCCCGCAATCCGTCGCCCAATGCATTCAACGCGAATAAGGTCAATGTAAAGAGGAATCCGGGAAAAAGCAACAGCCACGGATACTCTTCCATGGTCTCGACACCCTCACGGATCAACAATCCCCAAGAGCTCATGGGCGGCTGCACGCCTAATCCTAAAAAACTGAGAAAGGCTTCCAGCAACATGACGCGGGGCACCGTCAAGGTCGCATAAATAATAATGGGGCCGAGCATGTTCGGAATGACGTGACGAAAGAGGATGCGGGCGCGGCTGAAGCCCATAACCACAGCAGCTTGTACAAATTCAGACTTGCGCAGAGACAAGGTTTGGCCGCGGGCAATGCGCGCCGTTGTCAGCCATTCCACGGCACCGATGGCTACGAAAAGAAAGATGAAATTACGCCCGAAGAATACCATGAGAATGATGACAAAGACGGTGAAGGGCAGTGCGTAAAGAATATCGACCAAGCGCATCATGACCATATCAGTGCGGCCGCCGGCATAGCCCGATAATGCGCCGTATACGATACCGATCAATACGGAAACAAGTGTGGCAATGAAGCCTACCCCTAATGAAACACGGCCGCCGTACACAAGGCGGGTGAGCAGATCACGCCCCAATATATCCGTTCCCAGCCAGTGCTGTGGTGAGGGTGAAGAAGCGCCTAAAGCCGTGTCTTGTGTCTCGTAGCCATAAGGCGTAATCCAAGGCACGATGACAGTGAGCAATACGACAACAGCGAGCAGAACGATACCTGCCAAGGCGAGGCGGTTAGCGCGCAAGCGCCGCCATAACTCCATCCACAAGGAAACACCTTGTTCTATTTCAGGCGCGCGTTTCAGCACAGTTTCTTTGTCTCTTTTGTGTGGCTTGATCCAAGCCAATTTTATTTCCACCACTTGATGGTACGCAAGGCGGCTCCCTCAGCAACACAATCAAGGGAAAAGGCGAAGGCTCCGTAATGTTTCGCACCCTTGACCAAGATCGTATTTTTGCCGGGTTTTAAGCTAATGGTCATTGCATGGCGAACAATAGGATCAGACTGGGCTTGCTTCTTGTATTCATAGATAAGCGTCTGATTTAGCCAGATCCGGGTATCATTTTGCAGCCCCAGATGCAAAACTGCTTCGACACGGCGATCAGCGTTGATCTCCGTATAGGCATAGGCAAGGGCATGATCATATTTTGGATAGGAGGCGTGTACAGGCGTCAATGCCTGCTGAAAGTCCAACAGATTGTCTTGATCCGTCCGTGTGTACCAGCTGCGCCAGCGCACCGGCTGATACCAGCCTTCATACGCTGCGTTAAAGTCGATGCCTTCTTCAGGGGGGTAGACGGTATTCAATCCGCCGTTCAGCACCCAGTTGGGGAATTCACCGATCACCATCCAGCGGCGCACCACCCGATGATGTTGTCCGTGCATCCATTCAACCGCTTTGGGTTCGGGCTGCAGGGGCACGTTGGACGGCACGCTCCGTCGTCCGAAATGATTTAAGAGATTGACAAAGAGATGTCCCGCCGCCGGATCTTTTCCGAGCCCTTCAAGTATGCGTAAATGGGTCATGACAATACGGCCGGCGCCGTAAGTGTGCACTAGAATATTTGTGCGCCACCAGTCTTCGCCTTGTTGGGCGTCTGTATCGTCGGTGATGGGCGGCGCATGAAAAGCGCCGCGAATATCTTCGTCGCCCGCTTCTAGAAAGCTTTTGTCGGGCACGATAGCGGCATAGGGCTGTCCCATGAGACAGCGCGACGGTAATTTGTCGAAGACGGGATGCAATTTAGCGTAATGATAGACAGATGTGTCGCCGCCGATCACCTCTTTCGCCGTGGCATTAAGGCCCTCAGCAAACCATGGCGCGAGATCATTCCAATCTTCTGGCGGTCTAAAAAAGATGGCAATGGCGCCGTCCTTCACTTGTGCCATAATCTGCGCCAATTCATTATCGGGATAGGCGCGTATGGTATTGGCAAGGGGCGGAATGATATGAACGGGAGCCAAAAGATTGGCGGTCTTGGCAAAGCTGCGCAGCACGGCGCCGTATTCGTTTTCCGGGTCTAGAAGATGAATATTGACATCAGAAGCTGCGCATTTTTCAAATACATAAAAACTCTCGGTATGCTCTGCCAAGAGCGTCATATCCTCCGCCATAAAACGGGCTACAAAACGATGTTGTCCCGGCGTACTGGAAGCTGTAACCGTTCCCGACCACAACTCATGATAATTACGGGGCACCTTGAGCGTGCGTTTTTTCTTCCACAAGGTCTGGTTGGTAGGACCAATCACCTGTAAGGTAAGCCACACCGTTCCGCTAAAGCCATTTTCATTGCATAACCTAATTTGTACGTCACATTGTTCACGCAGACCCAGATTCATTTTGGAAAGATTAATGATCGGCCGTAACGAAGCCTGCACCTTGGCAAAATGTTTCACGGCAGTATCAGGCGTCTCTTCCTTCTCTGCTCCGTCGTCGGGCGATGAGGACGCGCCTTCTGTCATCCCAAGATAACAATAGCCTGCAAGTTTTGGATTCGACAATATGGCGTCGATTTGAATAGCAGCTGCTTCCGTTTGCAGTTGCCGCGCCGCATCACAGAAGCCGAAGAAATCACCAAAAAGTCGGTCGAGCCCACGGGTTTTAAATCCTTCCAAACAGGATTTCCAGTGCTGCCAGTCGGGAGAAGCAGATTCAGAGTGATCTGCGTCGTCATCGGTTCCTTCGAGGATAACGGGCCAGTCTGTGGGGGTAGCAAAACCGAAGGCGCTGACAAAAGCAAGGCGTGAGGGAATGCCGTGGTTCGCGAAATAATCGCGAATTAAGATATCGGAAGGAGCGCGTTGGTACAGACAAAGTGCATCATAGGGCATGATGTCGGAGTGATAGGGACGGATCAAGTACGAGGAACCCCAGCGCACTTCGCCGCCGTGATGCCCAAAGATAAGACGGGAAGGATCCAAAAGGCGCGCCTCTGTACACAGTGTTTCCGCGGCATTACGCAGCGCCTCATCAGTGAGTGCTTCCGATGTGCCCGCTTCTGTGCGAACGCCCCAAATAGCGACCGCCGGATGCTGACATCGGCTTTGAATCAGATTTCTTAAGCCTTGAGTATAGGGCTCGGTGCTTCCGTCCCATGGACCATGAACCTGACAAGAATATTCGACATACAATAACATGCCGAGTTCATCGGCAAGATCAAAAATACAAGGGGGAAGCGGCAGATCGGTCAAATGGAGCATGTTGAAGCCCGCCGCTTTCGCGCGGTTCATATCATGACGTACGAGCGATACCTGATCGGCAGGGGAAAAGCGTGTGGGACAGGGCGGTCGATAGTGAAGGGCACGCAGTAAAAACGGACGGTGGTTGAGATGAAAGCGGTGATCCTTCACACCGAATTCGAACATGCCGAAGCGCGTTTGCCTTTGATCTAATACCTGCTGTTCCAACAATAAAGTTACGGACAGTGTATAGAGATGGGGCTGTTTCGGACTCCAACGGTCAAAATGATTGAGGGGTATTGAAATTTTCCCCGGTCTGCCGGAGGCGGCATAATCAGTTCCCTCAATCTTCAGAAGAATTTCGGCGTCTTCCATCTCTTCGGAAAGCGCCACGTTGACCACAACACGTCTGCGCCGCAGATCAGGCTGCACTTGTAAGGTCGTAATACAAAACCGAGGCTGCGCCAAAAGATAAACCGCGCCCATAAGCCCCCAACGCACAGCTGCTCCGCCTTTGCCTATCGTAGGATAGAGCGATTGGATTGCCAACAGTCTTTCATCGTGTTGTTCCGGCGGCGCCACGCGCATGACCAATTCATTGTGTTCTTTACACAGCGCATTGTCTAGGCTAAAGTGCAAGGGACCGCCGTCGCCTGCAACGGTGGATAAGGCGGCACCATTCAGCCATAGATGCACATTACCGCGCAGCGCATCTATCTGTAATTCCAAATATTTTTCCGAAAAGGATTTGTCCAGATCAAAGCGATGGCAATACCAGTAGGGCGCCGCAGCTGCCGATTTGTCTGCGTGTCCGATGAAGGGACTGCATTTCGGTTGCGCCTTTTCGTCAGGGTAGCTTTCAAACCAGCCTTTTGCTATGCCTTCGTCTTGAGGATCAACGACGACCAGCCACGGCTCTTTTAGATTCAACTTTTCACGGGAAGATGACATATTCGACCTTTACGCTTTACCGTCTCTACACACACATCAATTTTGATTGTCCGGTATCAAAAGCGTGACTATTCCAGCATTTCGCCTCCTTGATCAAGATTATCCTTGGTAAAAAAGCGGGAAGGAAGTACCACATTTTTAGGCACGGATTCGCCTTGAAGAATCGTGAGGGCATATTGCACCGCCTCGGCGCCGCCTGTGGGATATTCAAAAGTTACATCCAATATACCCTGCTCCACATAGGCGAGCCCTTCTTGCGGCAACCCATCAATACCAACAAAGCGGATTTCCTTTTCACGATTTGCCGCCTTGGCAGCCAGATAAGCGCCGTAAGCGCCGGGATCATTGTGCGCGTAGACCAGATCGATTTCGGGAAATCGGGTGAGCGCTGATTCCATTTCACTTTGTGCGTTGGGTTGGAGCCACCGCATATCTGCTTCAAAAATAATATCGATGTCACTGTCTTTGATGCCTTCGCGAAAACCGGCATGACGATCTTGGCCCGGGATGCTGGTCATAAGTCCTTTTAATTCGACAACTTTTCCGTGACCTTGAAGTTCTTCTTTGATCCAGCGCCCGGCAGCTTCCCCTATTTTCACGTTATCGGCACCAATGAACATGGTGAAGTTTTCGCCGAGTACGGCGCGATCCAAAACGATGACAGGAATACCTTTGCTATAGGCTTCCTCTACAGGACCGGTAAGGGGTGCCGCTTCCAAGGGACTGACAATGATCAAATCCACACCTTGGCTGATAAATTCACGCACGTGATTTTGTTGTATGGAAGTCTGATTCTGCGCATCCTTGAAAATGACGCGCAGCTCAGCATGTTTTTTAGCTTCGGCTGCAATGTCGCTGTTCATTTGCACACGCCACGGTTCTCCCAGATTGCATTGGCTCATGCCTATAGTGAATTTTCGAGGACCCGCGGCATCGGTAGAAGCTTTGTCTGAATCGGACTTGGAACAAGCCGCCACAACTAGGCCAACAATAGCCATCACAACAAAGAGGGCGCTCATCGCAGCATATTTTTTCATTCTGGCATTCCTCATCTCGGTTTCTTTAATTCTTTAATACGGTTATAGGCTTCATTCACAGCACGCATGGTGTCTTCGTCGCCGCCCAAGTCAGGATGGTGCCGCTTGGCTTTCGCGCGATAGGCCTTTTCAATTTCTTCCCACCGTGCTGAAGGGGATAGCCCCAAAATGCGATAGCACATATCCGTATCCTGAGCGGAACGGGATTGGCGGGGCGGTTCCTGCACATAGTCGCCGCGCAATTCACGGAGTGCGCGGATCACTACGGGCCATAAGCCGGTCCAGCTCAAGACCACAATGATGATGATAATGATTAAAAACTCTTGGATTCCGGGCATGGTGGATTTTACCGTCGCTTAACGAAAAAGATTTTTATTCTTCTTTGTTTTTATAAAAAATGTTGTTCACAGCGTCACGGAGACGTTCTGTCATCGTTGCATTACTGTAACGCCAACTATTATACCGAGGAATGGCGTTCATTAACAGCCAACCTGTAATCATGCCGCCAAAATGGGTCGCCACCGAGACATCCGAATTCCCCGAACCGGCGGTCATCAAGTTAAAAATAACAACCAAAATGACGAGCCATACTGCCGTGATGGGGATAGGCAGCGGAAACAAGAAAAACTTGCGTTGCGGATCAACCACAACAAAAGCGACCATGACCCCCATCACCGCGCCGCTCGCGCCAATGACATGCGCCATGGGCGCGCCAAGGAGGGCAGGCAGTACCGATGCTAAAACACCTAGCACACCGCAGATAATGTAGAAGCCGATAAATTGACGGGTACCGAGCAGCCGTTCTACATCAGGACCGAAGACAAAGAGCCACAACATATTCATAAACAAGTGCATGATCCCGCCATGCAAAAACTGATAGGTTATGGGTGTCCACAGAAATCCGCGAATAAACGTGGGCGGATAAAATCCAAAAAAATCTAGAAGCTGATAATCGCTACAATAAAACAGTATGGGATCCGCAATTAACCCAAACATAAATAAGGCGGCATTCGCCAGAATAAGCCGCTGAACACCCATGGTGATTCTGGGAAATTGCAGGGTCATCCGCGGTTGTGAATAGTAGTGTTGTTCCATAAATCCTTGATCGTCGTACCCTGTTGGACAGTGCACCATTCAACTACAGGAAAAGAATGGTAAACGGTACTCGCTTCTGCCTTTATTGTACAACAAAGAACTGAAAAGCCAAAAGTTGGAGCGCCGCGCCCTATTTTTCATGAAGAGCGCAGCACGCTAAGAAGCTGCATCTTATAGAATGAACCGCCCCCGGGGCGCACCCATTCCGGCGTTGACATTTCGTGCTCGGAACTAATCAGGTGCCCTTGATAATCCGTAAAATTAAAAAACCAGACTGTCGCCCTTCAAGGAGGGGTGCAGATGCGAGGCAGTTTTGGAAAGAACTTGCCCTTTTCAAATAGCAATAACGTATAAGCGCCCTGGATTATGGGAAAGGTAAATCTTCATGAATAGCTGGTCTTCGCCTGCAATTATCAACCACTCGAACCAATAGTATCGTGCTTATTATCAAAAAAAGTATTGTTGCGATTAATAACAGCAAAGCAATAAAGGGCGCATACCACTTTATAAAAGCATCTGATCTTTTCAAGAGGAAGTTTATTTTTTGTTTATATTTAGGTTGATTGGCTTCAAGATTCACCGATTCAAGTAAACGTACGATGAGATCATACTTATATTCGGTCGGTTCATAAAAATCAAGAGCATTCT
>JAAYJI010000029.1 GCA_012523015.1 Candidatus Hydrogenedentota bacterium | reverse complement strand
CATCACGCTTTTGGGTGAAGAATCGCTTACCGTTGAATGCGGCGAGGACTATAGCGACGCCGGAGCAACTGACTTTGACGTCTGCGACGGCGATTTGGAAGTGACCATAGACAATTCTGTAGACACCTCCGTCCCCGGTAGCTATACAGTATCTTATACCGTGAGCGACAGCTCCGGTAATGTTGCCGATGAAGTGATGCGAACGGTAATGGTGAACATTTGTCCTGAAGGCGAAGGTGAAGGTGAAGAGCCCGCCGAAGGTGAAGATATCGTCGAAGGTGAAGGTATCGTCGAAGGTGAAGGTGAAGAAATAGTCGAAGGCGAAGAGCCGACTGAGGGCGAGGACCCCGTCGAAGGCGAAGAAGTTGTCGAAGGTGAAGATCCCGTCGAAGGCGAGGCCCCCGTTGAAGGCGAAGAAGTTGTCGAAGGTGAAGACCCCGTCGAAGGCGAAGCACAGCCGGAAGGTGAAGAGGAAACGGAAGATGATGCCGGATGTTGCCGCAATGACACGGAAAGCAAGACTATCACCAATAACCTGCGAAAATATTTTGCGGACTGGCTATTAATCGGTGTGAGTATGTCTGTCCTCTTAATGATGAGTTCCATGAAAAGAAGGGCGTAATAAACAAACTTTTTCTACTGCGTATAAAAAATGACTTGTCCTTTCGCTTGTGGCTGTTGCCAAAGGACAGGTATAATGCAATCTTCAGATAATAATGCGGCAGAGAGGAGTAGCTATGTTTACGCGCAGGTCTTTCATGAAATATAGCGGTGCAGCGGCGGCGGCTGTTGCACTGGGCGAGTGGTCACAGCGCTGTGATGCCTCAGAAAAACCCAATATTATATGGATTTGCAGTGACGATCACGCACAAAATGCCATTAGTGCCTATGGCCGTCGATTTACCGAGGTATCTCCCACACCGAACATCGATCGTATTGCAAAAGAGGGCGCTATTTTTCGGAATAGTTTCGTAACCAATTCCATCTGCGGCCCATCGCGCGCGGTAGTACTTACCGGACTGCATAGTCACCTCAACGGTTTCCTCGACAATTCCAGTCGTTTTGACGGCTCACAGGAGACCTTCCCCAAACTCCTACGGGCAGGGGGCTATCAAACCGCATTGTTTGGGAAATGGCATCTCCACACAGATCCCCAAGGCTTTGATTCCTGGGCAGTGCTTCCGGGACAGGGTGATTATTATAACCCCGATTTTCTTTTGCCCGAGGGCAAAGAAAAAATTGAAGGCTATGTGACGGATATTGTCACGGACAAAGCCTTGCGCTGGCTGGAGGTCGACAGGAACCAGGATCAGCCCTTTATGATGATGATCCAGCATAATGCCCCACATCGGCCGTGGATGGCAGGCCCGGATCATCTCAGCACCTATGAAGATGTCACCTTCCCGGAACCGGATACCCTTTTCGACGACTACGCCACACGCGGTACCGCTGCCCATGATCAGGACATGACCATTGAAAAAACCATGCGCCGCGGTTCTGATCTAAAATTATTGCGTGAAGACGATCGCGGCAGTAACGAATGGGAAGAGATTTACGGTCGCATGACGCCGCAGCAACAGGCTGCTTGGGATGCCGTATACAAGAAGCGTGTTGAAGAGTACGAGGCTTTAAATCCTCAAGGCAAAGATGCGGTACGTTTCAAATATCAATGCTATATTAGGGATTATATGCGCTGCATTGCTTCCATTGATGATAATGTGGGGCGTGTCCTTGATTATTTGGATGCGAGCGGATTAGCCGATAATACGGTGATCTTTTATACCTCCGATCAAAGTTTTTATCTGGGTGAGCATGGCTGGTTTGATAAGCGTTTTATTTATGAAGAATCGCTGCGCACGCCCCTTTTGGTGCGTTGGCCCAAAGCGATCACGCCCGGTACTGAGATTATGCCGTTGGTGCAAAACCTCGATATGGCGGAAACCATGCTCGACATTGCAGGATTGCCGATTCCCGAATCAATGCAAGGACTCAGTGTGTTGCCTTTGATGCGCGGCGAAAAAACGGATCGCTGGCGCAACGCCATTTATTACCATTATTATGAAGGGGAGACGAAGGTGCATCACGTATACAAGCATTATGGCATTCGTACGGACCGCTATAAGCTAGCCTATTTTTATACCTTGGATGAGTGGGAATTTTACGATTTACTGAAAGACCCCAAGGAATTACGCAATGCCTATGACAATCCCGATTATGCGGATGAAATTAACGCTTTAAAACAGGAATTGACTCGGTTGCGCGACGTCTATCTCGTGCCCGAAGACTTATAAAAGCTGCGGCCCCTTTGCATTTGTGACCAAAACATTCAAATGAAAAGGAATCTATAATCATGTCACCCAAGTCTTTGAATCGACGTAACTTTTTGGGAGTACTTGCCACCGGCCTGTGCGCAGCACCTTGGCTGAGAGCGGAAGTGTCAAGCGCTCGTGTCGCTACCTTCGTCTGTGATATTACACCGCCCTTGGGTACACCTATTTATTCTTCTTTAAAACCTTTGACCGTTGTGGAACATCCGCTTCTTGCCAAAGGAATCATCATTGAAGATGACGGCGGCAGATCGGTTCTGTGTGCCCTCGATTATTGTATCTTGTGTAATAGTGTCCACGACTTGTACAGGCAGCGCATTGCCGAGGCTGCAGGCACTTCTATCGACCAGGTTGCCGTTCAAACAGTACATCAGCATACAGCGCCTGTTGTGGATTGCGATGCGACACGACTCCTTGAACAAGAAATGGATATATCCCACTTCCCGTCCATCGCCTCTTTCGAAGACCCTGCCTCAGACATCGCTGCCGCCGTGCGCGAAGCGCTGAATCAGCTGCAGCCCTTTGATCGGATCGGGATGAGCCAAGCCCGTGTCCATCAAGTTGCCTCCAATAGACGGGTTCCCATTGGCGAGGGTAAGGTCGGTTTTCGCGCCAGCTCGTGTAAGGATCCCGATTTTATTGCGAAACCCGAAGGACTGATCGATCCTTTCCTGAAAACTGTGACTTTTTCCAAGGGCGATAAAGCCTTGGCGCAACTCCATTATTACGCTACTCATCCCCAGAGTTTCTATGGTGATTCTCGGGCAAGCTATGACTTCGTTGGCATGGCACGGGAACATCTTCAACAGGAAGAGCAGGTCTTTCAGCTGTATTTTACCGGATGTTCCGGCGATGTAGCCGCGGGAAAATATAACGATGCATCTCCGGAAGCGCGTGAAGGTCTCTATGAACGACTCTATGCAGCCATGAAAGAATCTGTTGCCGCCGTCGCCTATGAACCGGCGCAAAAGGCGCTTTGGCGCTCCACGCAACTGAGCTTCAAGCTGCGCAATGATGAACGGTACAATAT
>JAAYJI010000028.1 GCA_012523015.1 Candidatus Hydrogenedentota bacterium | reverse complement strand
GATCCCATGGCATAGGACGCCCGCAGTGCACAGGCATCATCAATAACGCCTGCAAGTCCGCCGACTCTGTCAAGTCCGGTTACAGCACCCAAAGCATGACAGCGCAGAATAATTCCGTTGCCAGCAAAGCCGATCAATCCGCCGATACCGATGTCGCCATCAACATTTCCTTCGGCTTTTGTGAAAAGCATTATTCCATAATTAGCGCCGGTTCCGCCGCCGCAGTAACTGCCGCCCGCAACCTCACAGACAGATTGGCAATAGGCAAGTGTTCCGTAATTGATGCCTAATAAACCGCCGCCGTATTCACTGATTTTTATTTGACCTTTTGAGTACGTTTTGACTACTTCGCCGTAAAAGTTCGCCCCCGCGATTCCCCCTGCCGCTTGTTCCCCCTGAACAACGACATGGGCCATTGCATTGTCTATGACCGCCTGATCTTGATTGGAGCCCAACAATCCGCCCACATATTCTATGCCTGTAACCTGTCCTTTCGCACGAACGCGTGTAAGCTGCCCTCCGTTAGTTCCGCAGACCAAGCCGACATGACGGCTGCCGCGCACGTTCCCGGAAAAACTACAGTTATGAATCTCTCCGTAATTCTCGCCCGCGATTATGCCAACATAGGTGTCTCATTCATCTGAAGCATCATTGACAATTAATTTTTTGACCTCTGCGCCTTTTGAAAGAACCCTGAAAATACTTGTAGAGCTCCCGTTTGCAGCGCGTATGGTCAAGCCCGAGATGCGGTGTCCCATGCCGTCTAAACTCCCGGTAAACGGGCGGGTATCTTCCCCAATAGGCATGAATCCCTGACCGTTATTCCAAGTTTTCGATTCAGACGCATCAATGTCGCTTGTGATGCGGTATATTCCGGAGAGAGGATAATCAGGATCGCGACCGATTTGTTGGAGTGATTCAAGTGAACTTATCGGAATTGATTCGTCTTCAAGTGCCGCTGACTGACCGACCGCAATAACGATTCCAAGATAAGCGATAAGAATCATAAACTTGTAATCATACATTAATTTTCGTACTCCGAATACGTTATCCGAGGGGATGGATCTGCGTTTCACGTCAAATAAAAAAACTAGCATACCATGTTCCCGTTTAAAACCGGTAACGTACTTCTTTTGCTTTTTCCCGCCTTAATCTTGTCATGGTCAACGTCGCTAAAAAACGGAAATCAAAACATCAACATCACTGAAGTCCTTGTCTACGCAGCTGCGTTTCTTCATTAGAGGCGCTTTTTTAAGCGATAACTTGACCAAATGAAGGTTAAATTACTATGATGGTGTTGTGGTGAAGAGAAGTGTGTTCATTAAGGTGAGATTGGCGAACAAGAATTGTGGCACTTTATTTTTCCCCTACAGAACCAACAAATATCAGTTTGCATAAATCAACGCAAGCGATGATGGCCAAAGCCCTTCTAGGGCGGAGATCACGTGTCAAATTCTTGAGGATCATTGACTCCCGGGCGATGCATGAAAACAGTGCCGGAACCCATACGAGAGTCAGGATCAATGAATAGGTGTAGTGGAGTGCAGTGTCATTAAAAGGTCGGAGTCTACAAAAGAGATTTAAACCGGGAGGTTGCCATGAATGTTTTTGATCTGCGTGATAAACTCGTCAAGGACTATAAAAATTACACCAAAAGTTTTATCCACATCACTGACGAGCGTATCCATGCCAAAGTGAATGAGGCGCTGGAAGCCGGCGCCCTGTGGCCCGAACCTTTGCTCCAATTAAACCCGACCTTTCAACCGGGCGGCACAATCGATCAACTTGTCGCCGATAAAACACTCCATCCTGAATGTGCCAAGATCTTTCGCATTGGCAAGACGGATAGGGATTTAACAGGTAAGCCCTTACAACTGCATAGGCATCAGACTGAGGCGATCAGAAAGGCGAAGGAATCCAAATCCTATGTGCTCACGAGCGGCACGGGATCGGGAAAGAGCCTCGCCTACATCGTGCCCATTGTAGATCATATCCTTAGAAGAGGTTCCGGCAAGGGCATCCAAGCCATCGTTGTCTATCCGATGAACGCCTTGGCAAACAGTCAAGATGAGGAGCTGCGCAAGTTTATTGTGAACGGCTACGGCGAGGACAAAGCCCCCATCCGTTTTGCACGCTACACGGGCCAAGAAAAAGGAGAGGTACGGGAATCCATACGCAGCAATCCGCCTGACATTCTTCTTACGAACTATATGATGCTGGAGCTGCTGCTGACCCGAAAGGAAGACCGGGAATTGGTCAGGGAGGCGCAGGGACTCCGCTTTCTCGTATTTGATGAGCTGCACACCTACAGGGGCCGTCAAGGCGCTGATGTGGCATTACTCATACGGCGCTGCCGACTCGCCTTCGGCGACAACAACATTATCTGTGTCGGAACATCGGCAACCATGGCGGCAGGCGGCTCTTCAGAAGAGCAGAAAGACGCCGTGGCACAGGTCGCGAGAACCCTCTTTGGAACGCCTATTGACGCCTCTCAAGTGATTAACGAAACCCTCCAACGGGCTACCAAAGAAATAGACTTTTCCGATCAAGCCGTCGTGAAAAGCCTGACCGATACCGTGACATCCGCAGAGGCTCCCCCCCAAGACCCTCAGTCTTTCTGTGAACACCCTTTAGCCTCTTGGATTGAGACGACCTTCGGCATCGTCGAAGAAGAAGGCACCGGCACCCTCATACGCCAGACACCCCGGCAGCTCCGGGGCGAAGGCAGCGCTGCCGCCGAACTCGCCGATCTGACCCAAAGCTCCCCGGAAGCGTGTTATAAAGTACTGCACAACTTTTTACTGTGTGGTTCCGAACTTCGCGCAGACGGTTCGAGCCGCTTCCCCATCTTCGCCTTTCGCCTGCACCAGTTTTTCACGCGGGGAGACACGGTCTGGAGCACCCTGGAAGCGGAAGACCAACGACACTTGGAAATGGGCAAATTGGGGTCTAAACCCGGTGAAGAGGACAAACCCCTTTTCCCGCTCGTATTCTGCCGCCGCTGCGGCACCGCCTACTATCGCGTATCCTATGGGAGAAATGAAGAAGGTCAGGAAGAACTCAGGCCTCGCGAGGACAGTCCCGCCATATACGATGATAAATGGAAGAATGCCTACCTCTATGTTTCGGAGCGGGCGCCTTGGCCGCAGGATACCCCCTCAAAAGTTGATCGTCTGCCCGAATCCATGCGGGAAACCACAGCCAAGGGAGAAGAAAAAGTCGCCGGTTCTTTTCGCCGCGATCTGCCCCAACCGGTCTTTGTCGCGCCTTCCGGACGCATCGTTCGTAAAGGAGAGGGCGTTCCCGGCGGGCTCATTCTCGAGAATTTCCTCTTCTGCCTGAACCCCGACTGTCTCGTGGCGTATACGAAGCACCAGAAGGCGGAACGGCCCAAGCTCGGAACCTTAGGCATCGACAACCGAAGCACGGCAACGACCATCCTCGCAGTTCAATCCTTACTCCAACTTCAGAGCGATGCCGAACTCTCGAAAGAGGCGCGCAAGCTCCTCAGCTTTACAGACAACCGCCAAGATGCATCGCTGCAGGCGGGACACTTCAATGATTTCGCCCATGTAGCTTTGTTGCGCTCAGCCCTCTTTAAAGCCATGAATGATTTTGGTCCACGTGGATTATCCCATGGCAAATTATCCGGAGCCGTATTCAAAGCCCTTAACCTCGAACTCAAGGATTATGCCAACGATTCCGAGGTGCGCGGGCCTGCACTCGAAGAAACACACACCGCGCTGAAACGGGTCATTGAATACTATCTCTATCATGATCTGAAGCGCGGCTGGCGCGTGACCGCTCCCAATCTCGAGGATTGCGGTATGCTGAAATTTGAGTATAAAGGACTCAGTGGAGAGAATAGCCTTCTGCGTGATAGCGAGATCTGGGAAGAAGGCTTATCTATCCAAGGCGAGAAAGAAGAGAAGGTCTTCGTTGAAGTGCCGCCCATTTTGCGCCTCTGTCCGGCCGAGACCTTGGAAAAAATCCTGCGTGTCCTGCTTTTCGTGCTGCGCCGCGAACATGTCGTAAAAGTAGATGTCCTTGATCACCAAAAGCAGTTTGAGCTGGTAAATAAAACCGGCGGGCGGCTCTTAGAAGGATCCATATGGCATATTGACGACCCCGATAAATTAACCAAATCGGTCGTTGCCTATCCCCGTCCAAAGAATAATAGAGAAAGATTCGGTTTTTTCATCTCTTCCAACGGCGCTTTTGGACAATACTTCCGCCGCACCTTAAAACCCTATGAAGAGCAAATGCAAGGCTATGGCAAGGATGAAGTCAATAGGGCGATCCGATACCTCTTTTTAGCACTCCAACGCTATGGCATTCTCGAAGAAGTGCGCAGCGGTGAAGTGCCCGGCTATCAAATTAACCATAGTGCCTTATTGTGGATTGCGGGCGACGGCAGCAAAGCGGCCATAGACCACACCCGCCTCATTGACGAAGGCATATCCACGCCCAAGGTAAATGAATATTTCGTTGAATGCTATCGCAAATTCGTTAATCTCAAATGTGTCTTGGAAGCCCGTGAGCATACGGCACAAGTAGCCTCGGAAGATCGGGAAGAACGGGAAGACCTCTTCCGCAGCGCACGGCTGCCCCTCCTATTCTGTTCCCCCACCATGGAATTGGGTGTCGATATTGCCGAGCTTAATCTGGTCAATCTGCGCAACGTCCCGCCCACACCGGCAAACTATGCCCAGCGAAGCGGACGGGCCGGACGAGGCGGGCAGCCCGCCTTGGTATACACCTATTGCGCCGGCCGCAGCCCCCATGATCAGTACTACTTCCGTAAGCCCACCCACATGGTGGCGGGAGCTGTCGTGCCGCCCCGCCTTGATCTGCGCAATCGTGATCTCCTCCGTTCTCATGTTCATGCCATATGGATGGAACAAGCGAAACTCGACCTCGGCCTAACCCTCGGCAACGTACTGGACCGTCAAGGTG